>DATFWK010000108.1:0-2613 GCA_035259345.1 Miltoncostaeaceae bacterium
CCTGGGCATCGCCGGACGCAGGGCGCTCGTGACGGGGGGGAGCCGCGGGATGGGCCGCGCGGCGGCGGCGAGCCTCGCGGCCGAGGGATGCGCAGTCGTGGTCGCCGCACGCGGCGCCGAGGGGGTCGAGCGCGCCGTCGCCGACCTGCGCGCGACCGGCGCGACGGCCGAGGGCGTGAGGGTGGACATGGCCGCCCCGGAGGGCCCGGCGCGCTGCGTGGCCGAGGCGGAGCGGTTGGTGGGCCCGATCGACATCCTCGTCGCCAACGCGGGCGGGCCCCCGCGGGGCCGCTTCACCGAGCTGGGCGAGGAGGCCTGGCTCTTGGCCGTCGACCAGAACCTGCTCGGCACCGTGCGGCTGATCCAGGCGGCGCTGCCGGGCATGCGCGAGCGGGGCTGGGGGCGGATCGTGACGATCACGAGCCGCACGGCCCGCGAGGCCGCCGACGACCTCACGCTCTCCAACGCGACGCGGGCCGGCGTCGCCGGCGTGGTGCGGACGCTCGCCCGGGAGGTTGGGCACGACGGCGTGCTGGTCAACAACGTCATGCCGGGCGCCGTCCTGACGGACCGCCTGCGGGAGGTCATGGACGACGACGCCCTCGAGCGCAGGGGGCTGGCCGTGCCCGTGGGCCGTGTCGGGCGGCCCGAGGAGGTCGGCGACCTCATCGCCTTCCTGGCGAGCGAGCGGGCGTCGTTCGTCACGGGCGCGTCGATCCTGGTCGACGGCGGCGAGAGCAGCGTGATCGCGTGAGCGAGCCGAGGTGAGCGCCGCGACGCGGGCCCGCCTCGCCGCGCTGCTCGGCACGCCGGACCCGGACCTGGCCGAGCTCAACCTGCTGGTCTCGGCCGAGGCCGAGCCGCGCCTGGACGTCGCGGCGCAGCTCGACCGGGTCGAGCGGCTCGCGTCGGCGGCGGCCGAGCGGGGGAACGGGGCCGAGGGCGTGCTCGCCGTGATGCGCGGCACGGGGCTTCGCGGCGACATCGACGACTACGACGACCCGCGCAACTCGTTCCTGGACCAGGTCCTCGACCGTCGCGTGGGCATCCCGATCTCGCTCTCGGCCCTGACGATCGCGGTCGCCCGCCGGGTCGGCGTGCCGCTCGTCGGGATCGGGATGCCGGGCCACTTCGTCGTGTCCGACGCCGGAGGGCCGGACGCCCGGTTCTGGGATCCCTTCGGCGGCTGGGCGGAGCTCGGCCTCGACGACTGCGCGCGCCTTGTCATGCGGACTGCCGGCGTGGAGCTCGAGCAGTCGCACCTTGCCCCTGCCGCACCGCGTGAGATCCTTGTGCGGATGCTCGCGAACCTACGAAGCTCCTACGCACGGCGCGGCCTGCTCCGCGACGCGTTCTGGACCGTCGAGCTGGCGCGGATCGCCATGCCGGCCGACGAGTCCCTGGCCCGCGAGCACGTCGCGCTGCTCACCGCGCTGGGGCGCTACGACGAGGCGGAGGCCGTCCTCGAGGAGTTCCCGGGCGGCGACGCGGCCCGCCGCGCGAAGGAGCTGGAGGTCATCCGCGACCTGCAGAGGAGACGGAACTGATGCCCGCGAGCCAGGTGATCATGGACCAGGTCCTCGCCACGAACCGGCGGTTCTACGACGCCTTCGAGGGCCGCGACATCGACGCGATGGAGGCGTGCTGCGACACCACCTCGAGCGCGCAGTGCCTCCACCCGGCCGGGGTCTGGCTGCGGGGGTGGGACGAGGTCCGGCCGGCCTGGGAGCACCTGTTCGCGAACATCGGCTACATCGAGTTCGAGCTGGCCGACATCCGCGTGGACGTGCTCGATCCCCTCGGCATCGTGACGTGCGTGGAGCGCGTGACGATCCCCGGGACGGGAGGCGCGACCACCACCGAGATCGCCGCCACGAACGTGTTCCTGCTGGGCGACGGCGGCTGGCGACTCCTGATCCACCACGCCTCGCCGGCCTACCGGGCGGCCACGCAGGACGAGGAGGAGTGAGGCTCCGGGTCGTGGCCGCGCTCGTCGCGTGCGGCTGCGCCCCGACGGCGGCGATCGCGGCGGGGCCGGTGCTCGACGTGCGCCCGATGACGGCCGAGCTGGATGAGGGGTCGTCCCCGGTAACGGCGGTCCCGGTGCGGGCCTGGGCGGTGTCGACGCTCGCCCGCCACCCGCGCTGGCGGGCCGACGTCGTGCTCAGTCCGGCGGGCGGCGGCCGGCGGGTCGTGCTGCCGCTGACGGCCATGCGGGACGTCGGCCCGGCGGTCCTCTTCGCCCAGACCGTGCTCCTGCCGGGCAAGCCCGGGACGTGGCGGGCTCGGGTGCGCCTTCGCCGGCCGGGCGGCGCGGTCGTCGCGGTCCAGGAGCGGGTCCTTCGGATCGCGCCCTCACCGCCGCGGCCCCAGCCCAGCCCTCCGCAGCCCCAGCCCAGCTACGCGCCGAGCTATGGGGTGCTGCCGCCGCCCCCGAGTGCGTCGCTGAAGAAAGCCCCGCCGCTAGGAGCGATCGGCCGGCGGTCCGTGGTCAGCGTCGACTGGACCGCGGGCGGGCGTGGCGCGCACGGATCGGGGTTCATCGTGGCTCCCCGCCTCGTGGTGACGGCCGCTCACGTCGTTGCGGGCGGACGGGTCGTACGGGTGCGGCGG
>DATFWK010000109.1:0-4310 GCA_035259345.1 Miltoncostaeaceae bacterium
GCGGCGGGTGGGCGCCGTGATGACCCAGGTGGTCGTCGACCGCGACGATCCCGCGTTCGCCCGCCCGACGAAGCCGATCGGGCCGTTCTTCTCGGCGGGCCGCGCGCGGCGGCTGGCGCAGGCCCGTGGCTGGACCGTCGCCGAGGACTCAGGCCGCGGCTGGCGGCGGGTGGTCGCCTCTCCGGACCCGCTCGAGGTCATCGAGTGGCACCAGGTCGAGGCGATGCTGCGCGACCGGGAGGTCGTGATCGCCTGCGGCGGGGGCGGGGTTCCGGTCGCGCGCGACGCCGGCCGGCTGACGGGCGTCGAGGCCGTCATCGACAAGGACCTCTCGGCCGCTCGCGTCGGCGCGCTCGTCGGCGCGACGACGCTGCTCCTGCTCACGGCGGTCGAGCGCGTCGCCCTCAACTTCGGCACCGAGCGCCAGCGCTTCCTCCGCAAGCTCACGGTCGCGCAGGCGCGCCGCCACCTCGCCGCCGGCCAGTTCCCGCCGGGCAGCATGGGGCCCAAGATGGAGGCGGCGGTGCGCTTCGTCGAGGCCGGCGGGCGCGAGGCGATCGTCACCTCGCTCGAGCGCGGCGCCGCCGCGCTCGAGGGCCACGCCGGCACGAGGGTCGTCGCCTGAGCGGGCGGCCGCGTTCCGTCCTCACGTGGCGCCCGTCCGACCCGGGGTGGGCGGCGTCCCAGCGCGCTCGGGCGGTGCTCGACGACCCCCAGGGGTTCGGCAACTACATGACCTACCGCGACGCCTTCCGCATCCTCGGGTGGGACCCGGCGGAGATCTACCGCGACGGGGCCATCGCGCTCGACCGGCGCGAATGGGCGGACCTCGGCTGGATGGCGAACCACCTCGGCCCCTCCCCGGCGGTGCTCGAGGCGATGCGGGCCGCCTGCGACGCCGACCACGTGGGCCCCTACTCGCCGGACCTGGACGAGCCCCTGCGCGATCTGGCCGCCGAGCGCCTGCTCGGGCGCCCGCGCGACGACGCCTTCGCGGTGATCGGCACGGAGGGGGCGCAGGCCGGCGTGGGCTACGCCGCGCTCGCCTGCCTCGACCCCGGCGACGAGGTGATCGTCACGGACCCGGGCTACTTCCACTTCGTGCCCGCGTTCCGCCTCGCGGGCGCCGAGGCGGTGCGCGTGCGGCTCGGTCCCGAGAACGGCTGGCGCATGGACCCGGACGCCGTCGCGGAGGCGCTCTCGCCGCGCACGAAGATGGTCGTCGTCTGCGATCCGATCAACCCCTTCGGCGTCGTCCAGCGGCGGGACGAGCTCGTCGCCCTGCTCGAGCTCGCGGCCGAGCGGCGGCTGGTGCTGCTCTCTGACACCACCCACGCCGCCCACCGGGTCGCGCCGGAGGCCCGCCACCACTCCCTGGCGGCGCTCCAGCGGGAGGTGCCGGAGGCGACCGTACTCGTCAGCAGCGGCTTCGCCCACGGGTATGGGATGGCCGGCGCCCGCATCGGCGCGCTCGGCGGGCCGCCGGACCTGGTCCGGGCATGCCTCCAGGTCAAGATCGCCACCGTGCGCCTCAACACCGGGCGGGTGGCCCAGGCCGGTGCCGCCGCCGCGCTCGCCGATCAGACGTGGCTCCGGCGCGGCGAGGAGGTGATCCGGCGGAACCTCGGGGCCCTTCGCGCTGCCGCGCCCCCCGTCGTCGAGCCGGAGTACGGCTTCAGCGTGGTGGTGGACTGCTCGGCCTGGGGCGCCAGCGCCCAGGAGCTCACGGTCGCCCTCTGCCGGCGGAAGGTCGCCGTGTACCCCGGCGACGGCCTGGGCGACGTCGGGGCGACGACGACGATCCGCCTCAACATGAGCGACCCGGACCCCACCGCGCTCGAGCGCTTCGCAGCGGCGCTCCCGGGCGCGGTCGAGGAGGCCGCGACCGGCGTCTACCGCGAGGGCGTGCGGGAGTTCTTCCGCTCGACCGGCACCGAGCGGGGCCGCCGGCTGGCCGAGCTCATCTGAGGCACGAACCGGCCGCGGGTATGCCGGCCCCGCTATCGTCCCTGCGGGATCCGAGGGACGAGGAGGCGTGGCAATGGACGTTGACGTCGCCGTGCTGGGCGGCGGGCCCGGCGGCTACCCGGCGGCGATCCGGGCCGCGCAGCTGGGGCTCTCCGTCGCGCTCATCGAGCGGGACCGGCTGGGCGGTACGTGCCTCAACGTCGGCTGCATCCCCACCAAGGCATGGGTCCAGAGCGCGCATGCGGTCAAGGAGGCCAAGGAGGCCTTCCCCAGGCTCGGCATCAAGGTCGGCGAGCCGGTGATCGACTGGCCCCGCGTCCAGGCCAACAAGACCGAGATCGTGGACTCGACGGTCAAGGGCGTCGAGACGCTGCTGAAGGCCAACGGCGTGACCGTGGTGCGCGGCGCCGGCCGCTTCGACGGCCCGAACGCGTTCGCCGTCGAGGGGGCGGAGGAGGTCTCGTTCCGCAACGCGGTCATCGCCACCGGCTCACATCCGCTCCGGCCGCGGATCGAGGGCATCGACCACCCGCGCTGCGTCGACTCGACCGGGATGCTCGCCGTGGAGGAGATCCCCCGGCGCCTGGTGGTGCTGGGCGGAGGGGTGATCGGCTGCGAGTTCGCCTCGATCTTCAACCACCTCGGCACCGAGGTGACGGTCGTGGAGATGCTCGAGTCGATCATCCCGATCGAGGACCCGGACGCCGTCAAGGCCCTCACCCGCGCGTTCGAGAAGCGCGGGATCGCCCTCTACACGGGCGCGCGGGCGACGGCCGTCGAGGAGGGGCCCGACGGCATGACGCTCCGCTTCGAGCAGGGCGGCGAGGAGCAGGCGGTCACCGGCGACCTGGTGCTCGTGGCGACCGGTCGCGGCGCGAACGTGGACGGGATCGGCCTCGACGAGGTGGGCATCGCCTACGACCGCCACCGCATCCACACGGACGCGACGCGGCGCACCTCGCTCGACCACGTCTACGCCGTGGGCGACGTCGCCGGCTACTGGCAGCTGGCGCACTCCGCCTTCCGCGAGGGCGAGATCGCGGCCGAGAACATCGCCGGCCACCGGATCGAGATGAGCGGCCACGTGCCCAACTGCACCTACACCGACCCGGAGGTCGCGAGCGTCGGGATGAACGAGACGGCCGCCCGCGAGCGCTTCGGGGACGACGTGGCGACCGGGCAGTTCCCGTACTCGGCGATCGCCCGCGCGGCCATGTTCGCCGACCGCACCGGCTTCATGAAGACGATCCACCAGCCGTCCACCGGGGCGCTGCTCGGCCTGGTCGTGGTCGGGCTCGAGGCAACGGACCTGATCAACGCCGGCGTCATCGCGCTCGACGCCGAGGCGACGATCGACACGGTCGGCGACTCCATCGCGGCGCACCCGACGCTCAGCGAGGGCGTCAAGGAGGCGGCGCTGGTGGCGCTCGAGCGGCCGATCCACTTCCCGCCGCGGCGGAAGAAGGCCGCCACGGCCTGACGGCCACGGCCCGCCCGGGCTACTCGATCCTCATCCTCCGGACGGCCTCCGGCAGCACCGGCCAGCTCATCTCGAGCGACTCGAGCGTCTCGACGAGGATCTCGCTGACCACGGCGTTCCGCACCCAGCGGTGGTTGCATGGGATCACGTACCAGGGCGCCCAGTCGGTCGAGGTGCGCTCCACCATCTCGCGGTACGCGTCCATGTAGTCGTCCCAGTTGGCGCGCTTGGCGATGTCGTCCTCGCTGAACTTCCAGTTCTTGGTCGGGTCCTTCAGCCGTTGCTGCAGTTGCTTGGCCTGCTCCTCGTTCGAGATGTTGAGCCAGAGCTTCACGATCACCGTGCCCTCGTGCGCCAGATGGCGCTCGAACGCGTTGATCGCCTCGTAGCGCGGGCGCCACACCTCCTCGGGCGCAAGCTTCTCGACCCGCACGACGAGCACGTCCTCGTAGTGGGAGCGGTTGAAGATGCCGATCTGACCCCGCTCCGGGCAGTGGGAGTGGACGCGCCAGAGGAAGTCGTGGAGGAGCTCGGTGGAGGTCGGCGCCTTGAACGCGGCGATGTTGAGCGCCGTCGGCGCGAACGGGCTGATGCAGTGCTTGATCGTCCCGTCCTTGCCCGAGGCGTCCATCCCCTGGATGACGACCAGCAGCGCCTTCGTCCTGTTCGCGGCGAGCAGGGCGCCGAGATCGGCGAGACGGGGCGCCAGCTCGGCCACCCGCGCGTCCGCCTCCGCCCTGTCCTTGATGCCGAGCTTCGCGTCGGCCCGGTGGTCCGCCAGGCTCACCTTGGAGCCCGGCTTGACGCGGATGCCCTTCCGCATGGTGCCTCCTCGCCGCGGTGCCCGGGCAGCCTAGTGCCC
>DATFWK010000110.1:0-2907 GCA_035259345.1 Miltoncostaeaceae bacterium
ATTCCGTCAAGGAGGGCTCCGTCACCGCCGATATCGAGAGCGCGCGGCGCACGGATGCAGCCGCGCAACCGATTTCATGGAAGGATCCCCCCGTTGCCCCGCTTCCGTATCGCCGTAGCTGTCCTCGCAGCCGTCCTCGGCGCCGGCGCGGCGGGCGCGGCGGCGGCGCCGACCGCGATCGTCTACGAGAAGACGCAGCACGCCTACGACGTCCTCGTCCGGGGCCCTGAGGGGCTCGCCCACAACGGCGGCCTGGTCCAGGAGCCCTCCGGCGACAACAGCGTCTGGGGGCCGCGGCGCACGGCGCACTACCGGCTCGCGAAGATCAACTACCACGACCTGCTCGGGCTCGGCACGGACGGCATGGTCGCCCTGATCCGCTCGAAGGTCGACGCGGGCTGCGGCGCCTTCGGGTGCGCGAGCAACCAGGTCGCGATCGACGAGATCGGCGCCGAGTTCAGCGACGGGCCGCCGCCGAAGGTCAAGCCCCGCGGGTTCCGCAGCCGGGCGGCCGCCCGCCGCGCGGGACGCTACCCGGACAACGTCGTCCTGCCGCCCGTGAACCCGGCGAGCCCGGGCGCGCGCCTGACGGAGGCGATGAAGCGCCTGGCGGTGATGCCCTGGCCGGGCGGCGGCAGCTACGCGGACCGCGTCCAGTTCTACCTCGCGCCGACCGTCACCACGAGCATCGGCAAGGGGCAGGGCCGCAACCAGAACCTCGGCCGCGACGGGAGGCCGCACTTCTCGACCTGGCGGGGCGTGATGCCCGGCCTCGCCCTCGGCGGCGGCATCTGGCTCGAGATGTACCACGGCAAGGCGGTGGGCGCCGGCCACGACCCGTTCATGGCCGTCGAGTGGCGCCGCTACCCGCGTGACGTCGTCTCGATGTTCCAGTCGTTCGGCGGCGCCCCTGAGAAGGTCCACTTCATGATCGCCAACACGCCGGTCATGCCGCGCAAGGCAACGGAGTGCGGCGGCCTCACGCCCATGGCGTGCGTCTGGAAGCTCGCGGGCCTGGCGGGCGCCAACCGCCAGATCCTCATGAACGGCGCCGGGGCGTACCAGGTCGGCGGCCAGGCGGCCGAGTGGCTCTCGCTCTACCGCCAGGACGTGCTGGCGGCCTGGGCCAACTCGACGCCCCCGGCCTGAGCGAGGGCTGCCCCGCCCTCAGCGCTGGATCAGGACCGGCGTCCCCGGCATCGCGAGGCGCGCCAGCCGCATGACGGCGGCGTTGCCGACGCGGATGCACCCGTGGCTCGCCCGCGTGCCCAGGAGCTGCGGCAGGCTCGTGCCGTGCATCGCGACGCGGCCGTTGCCGCCGGCGTACTCGTTGAGCTTCTCCGAGTAGCCGGTCAGCGGTAGCACCACCGGGCCGAGGAAGGCCTTCGGGGTGCCGGTGTAGATCCGCTCCGCGACCGCGAAGCGCCCCAGCGGGGTGGGCGTCTGCGGCGTGCCGACGGCCACCGTGGTCGCCATCACCGACTTCCCGCCGCGGTAGACGGTCAGGCGCCGCTCGCTCTGGTCGATCACCACGCGCACGGACGAGCTGTTGAAGCGTAGGACGTCCGCAGGGACCCAGCCCGAGGCGCCGTTCGGCCGGATCGGCAGGAGCACGCGGACCCACTCCCGTCCGCCGACGGTCCGGCGCCCGAGGACCAGGAGCACGTCCGGGCCCTGCGCAAGAGGGGCGTTGGGCTGCAGGACGACGATCGGCCGGCCGGCCGTCGAGGGCAGCGACCGCGCGGTGACCGGGGCCAGCACGCGCGCGCTCCACGAGAGCTTCGCCGTCGGCGCCGCGATGGGGGCGACGGGGTCGTCAGAGGCGGCGGACGCGGCGCCAGCGCCAGCGGAGGCGAGCACGAGCGCGCCGACGAGGGCCGCGCGGAGCGCGTGCCTGGCGAAGCCGACCCCTGTCATCATTCGCGCGATGTCGTCAAGGATGAACCAGTTCTGATCGTCTCGGCAGCGATCCTGGCACCGCTCGCCCTCGGGTTCTTCGACAACCTGGCGGACGGAGCCTCCCGGTTCGGCTATTGGGCCATCATCGGGATCGTCGCCGGCGACGGCGTCTTCCCGCTGCTGCCCGGCGAGACGGCGGTCATCACCGGCGGCAACCTGGCGTCGACCGGGCGGCTCACCATCGAGCTGGTCATCCTCGCCGGGGCGGTCGGGGCGGTGATCGGCGACTCGGCCGCGTACTGGATCGGCCGGGCGGGCGGCCTGCGCATCCGCGCGTTCGTCAAGCGCCTGGCCGGCGAGGAGCGAGTCGTCGCGGCCGAGCAGCTGATCGCGCGCCGTGGCCCGGCCCTGGTCTTCGTCGGCCGCTTCCTGCCCGGCATCCGCCTCGCGGTCAACGTCTCGTGCGGCGCGGGCCACATGGGCTACGTGAAGTTCCTGATCTTCGACTCGCTCGGGGCGATCCTCTGGTCGACGCAGGCGAGCCTGCTCGGCTACTTCCTCGGCAAGAGCTTCGCCGACAAGCCCTGGGTCGGGCTTCTCATCGCGCTCGGCGTGGCGGCCCTCGTGGCCGCCGGGATCGGCGTCCAGGAGCGCCGGCACTTCCGGGCCGAGAGCAAGAAGGACGGCGAGGCGTCGGAGGAGCGCGAGGGCCCGAAGGTCGACGAGCCCGTCCGCGAGCCCTAGGCCGCAGTCGCCGGCAGCCCCAGCTCGCCTGCGATCGGGCGCATCGCGGCGATGACGAACGCGATGTGCTCGTCGAGGTCGCGGCCGATCTCGGCAGCGCCGGCGATCACGTCCTCGCGGTCGACGCCGGCGGCGAAGCTCGGCTGCTTGAGCTTCTTGCGGACCGAGCGGGGCTCGAGCCCCTCGAGGCCCTGCGGGCGGACCAGGCCGCACGCGTGGACGAAGCCGGAAAGCTCGTCGCACGCGTAGAGGTGGTGCTCGAGC
>DATFWK010000111.1:0-4486 GCA_035259345.1 Miltoncostaeaceae bacterium
GACGGCGATGACCGGGCCGACCACCCAGGGCTCGGACGTCGCCGCCGGGATCGCGAGCGCCACCGCCTCGAAGACGACCGCGAGGAACAGCACGCGGGCCCGGCCGGCCGCCGCGACGACGCGGGCGGTCGCGAGGCCGCCGAGGGCGCCGCCGATGGCGAACGACGTCAAGAGGATCCCGAAGCCGAAGCTCGAGAGCCCCATCGGCCCCGGGGCCACCGCGTAGAGCGGGAGGATCGCGTAGACGGCCGTCGAGGCCATGTTCATCGTGCCGAGCATGAACGCCAGCGACCGCAGCAGGCGGTGGCGCATGAGATAGCGCACGCCCTCGGCGATCTCGGACCGCATCGGCCGGTGGGCGCGCCGCTCGACGCGGTAGTTCCCCCTCAGGAGCAGGAGGGCTGCGACCGCGACCGCGTAGATCGCCGCGCTCGTGGTGAACGCGAGCGAGAGCGCCACCGCGGCGAGCAGCCCGCCCAGCGGCGGCCCCACGAACTCGTTCATCACGAGCTCGGAGGTCTGCAGCGCGCCGTTGCCCCGCTCGAGGTCCGCCGGGGCGACCAGCATGGGCATGATCGACTGCGCGGAGGTGTCGTAGAGGGTCTCGCCGATGCCCAGCACGAGGGCGACGGCATAGAGCAGCGGGAGGCCCTCGACGTCCGCGGCCACAGCGGCGGCGAAGGCCGCGATCAAGAGCGTCCGCCCCGCCTCGACGCTCAGCATGATCCTGCGCCGGTCGAGCCGGTCTGCGATCGCGCCCGCATGCAGCGTGAAGAGCAGCCACGGCAGGCGGGCCGCGAGCGCGACGCCGGCGACCTGCAGCGGCGAACGGGTCAGGCTCACGGCGAGCAGCGGCACCGCGACCTGGAAGATGCCGTCCGCGAGGTTCGACGCCGTGGAGGACGCGAGCAGGCGCCAGTAGTGGCCCCCGAGGCCGCTCCAGCGGGAGCTCAATCGTCGAACTGGTGCTTGGCCAGGAGCAGGCGCGCGAGCCGCGCGCCCTCGACCAGCGCCCGCACCTTGGCCTTGACCAGCTCCGGCTCGTGGCCCTCGAGCCCGGGCGTCGCGGCGACCCACACCGCCGCGGCCCCGTGCAGGTCCGCCGCCCGCAGCACCGCCTCGGCCACCTCGTTCGGGTCCTCCGCCCGCGGCGCGTCGCCGCGTACGGCCGGCGCCAGGACCTCGTCCGGGCCGAGCCGGTAGCAGCCCTCGGGCACCTCGCCGGCGGACTCGATGACCACCGCCCCGGCGGCGGACAGCTCGCCGGCCGAGCCTGCCGTCGCCTTCACCAGCCGGTGCGGCACCGCCTCGCGCGCGGCCGCCCACGTGGCGGGCGTGTCCGACGCGGCGCCGCTCGCGATGACGTCGAGGCCGGCCCGCTCGAGCGCGACCGCCCAGTCCGGCGGGCCGGGCAGCGCGCCGAGGACGATCGTCGGCAGCACCGGGAGCTGGATGCCCAGCCGTTCGAGCTCACCGCGCCGCATGAGCCCACGTTAGTGAAGCGCACAAGGTGGGGACGGACGACCCGGCAAGGCTGACGTATCCTTGCGCCGAAACGACGAGGGGGCGGCTTTGAGCACGGAGTCTGGACGGCGCGGACCTGTCGGCCTGGACGCGAACGGCGTCCTCAATCCGGCGTCCGTCGTCTGGAACCCGTCGACGCCCGATCTCTACGAGCACGTGATCCGCAGGGGCGAGGGGCGCATCGCGGCGGGCGGAGCGCTGGTCGTCTCCACCGGCGTCCACACCGGCCGCGCCCCGAAGGACAAGTACGTCGTGCGCGAGCCGGGCAGCGAGGACCGGGTGTGGTGGGGCCCCGTCAACCAGCCGATGGAGGCCGAGCGCCACGCGGCCCTCCGCGGCAAGCTGCTCGCCCACCTCCAGGGCCGTGAGCTGTTCGTGGTCGACGCCTTCGCGGGCGCCCATCCCGAGCACCGCCTGCCCATGCGCGTGGTCACCGACAGCGCCTGGCACGCCCTCTTCGCGCGGAGCCTGTTCATCATCCCCACCGACGAGGAGCTCGAGGGGCACGATCCGGAGGCGGTCGTGCTGCACGCGCCGGTCTTCGAGGCGGACCCCGCGACCGACGGCACGCGGGCCGCCAACTTCGTGGTGCTCCACCTCACCGACCAGGAGATCATCATCGGCGGCACCGGCTACGCCGGCGAGATCAAGAAGTCGATCTTCACGCTGATGAACGACCGGCTGCCGAACCGCGGGGTGCTCAGCATGCACTGCTCCGCGAACCTCGGGGCGGACGGGCGCGTGGCCGTGTTCTTCGGCCTGTCCGGCACCGGCAAGACGACCCTCTCGACAGACGCGACCCGGCCGCTGATCGGCGACGACGAGCACGGGTGGGCCGACGACGGCGTCTTCAACCTGGAGGGCGGCTGCTACGCCAAGGTCATCGGGCTCTCCCCGGCCGCCGAGCCGGAGATCTACGGCACCACCCACATGTTCGGCACGGTGCTCGAGAACGTCGTCATGGACCCGCTCACCCGCCGGCTCGACCTCGACGACGCCTCGCTGACGGAGAACACCCGCGGCGCCTACCCGCTGGAGTCGATCCCGAACGCCCACCTCGAGAAGCGCGGCGGCCATCCGGGCGCCGTCGTCATGCTCACGGCGGACGCATTCGGGGTGCTGCCGCCGATCGCGCGGCTCTCGCACGAGCAGGCGATGTACCACTTCCTCGCCGGCTACACCGCCAAAGTCGCCGGCACGGAGGTCGGGGTGACCGAGCCCCAGACGACGTTCAGCGCCTGCTTCGGGGCCCCCTTCCTACCCCAGCCGCCGTCCGTCTACGCGCGCATGCTGGGCAGGCTCCTCGAGGAGCACGACGCCACGGCCTGGCTCGTGAACACCGGCTGGACCGGGGGGCCGTACGGCGTCGGGAGGCGCATGCCGATCGCGGCTACGCGGGCCATCGTCCGCGCGGCGATCTCCGGCGAGCTCGACGACGCGCCGACGCGGACCGACCCGGCGTTCGGGCTGGAGGTGCCGCTCGAGGTGCCGGGCGTGGACTCCGCGCTGCTGCAGCCGCGCGAGACCTGGACGGACCCGGCTGCCTACGACGAGCAGGCGGCGAGCCTCGCCGCCGCCTTCCGCGAGCACTTCGCGGTCTACGCGGCGGACGTCACGCCCGAGATCGCCGCGGCCGGCCCCCGCGGGTAGCCGGCGCCGCCGCGGGGCGGCTCAGCTCTTTCGCTCGACGTCTAGGAGGCGCCCGGCGCGGGCGTGGTCCACCTGCAGCGTCGTGTGCGTGAGGTCGAAGCGCTCGGCGAGCATCCGCTCGATCCCCCGCCGGACGTCGTGGCAGTCCACGTCCGCGGCGACCAGCACGTGGGCCGAGAGCGCCGCGAACCCGGACGTGACCTCCCACACGTGGAGGTCGTGGACCTCGACCACACACGGAACCGCGGCCATCGCCGCGCCGATCTCGTCCGGGTCGACCCCCTCCGGCGCGGCCTCGAGGAACACGCGGGTCGAGGCCCGCACGAGCCGGACGCCCGAGCGCACCATCAGGGCCGCGACCACGAGCGCCGCGATGGCGTCGGCGCGGTCGAAGCCGGTGAGCAGGATGACCAGGCCGGCGATCGCCGTCGCGATGAACGCGTACAGGTCCGTGAGGACGTGCTGGAAGCTGCCCTCGATGTTCAGGCTCGAGCGGTCCGCGCCACGCAGCACCGCGACGGCGGCGAGGTTGACCGCGATGCCCGCGAGGGCGACCGCCAGCACGGCAGTGCCCGCGACCTCCGGCGGCTCGACGAGCCGCCGGATCGCCTCGAAGAGGATGAGCGCGGCCAGGAGGAGCAGCGTGAGGCCGTTGGCCTGCGCGCTCAGGATCTCGACCCGGCGGAACCCGAAGGTCATCGAGCCCCCGGCAGGGCGGGCGGCGATCGAGATCGCCGCGAGCGAGAGCGCGAGCGCCGCCACGTCGACGAGCATGTGGCCGGCGTCGGCCAGGAGGGCCACCGAGGAGGCGAGGATCCCGACCACGACCTCGAGCACGAGGAAGGCGGACAGGAGCGCCAGGGCGATGGCGAGCCGCGACCGGCTGGAGCCGGCCCCATGGGCGTGATTGTGGTGACCGGCCGCGCCGACCGCCTCGTTTCCGCGTCGAGTGCTCATCGGATGGGTACAGTCACAGAGTGCCGCAGCCGGCCCCCTACGACCACATCGCGGTCTGCATCGACGACTCCGACCCCTCGAAGCTGGCGCTCGCCGAGGGGCGCCGCCTGTTCGGTCTCGGGGCCTCGCGGCTGCGCGTCGTCCACGTGGTCCAGTCGCCGCTGGTCTTCTCGGGTGGCTGGGGTGGCTGGGTGCCCGACCCGGACCAGCTCAACGAGGGCGCGCGCATGTGGCTCCAGGAGCAGGTCAAGGACGTCGACGGCGCCGACCCCGTGTTGCTCGAGGGCTACCCCCCGGCGACCGTCGCCGACTGGGCCAGGGTCGAGCGCGTCGACCTGTTGATCGCGGCCGCGCA
>DATFWK010000112.1:0-3901 GCA_035259345.1 Miltoncostaeaceae bacterium
GTCCGCACCACCTCGAAGTCCCGGCCGGTGAAGCGGTCGAGCCCGTGCAGGTCGTCGTCGTTCCAGCGGCGGTCCGGCGCGCCCGTGACGTACCAGGGGGAGCCGTTGTCGGCGAGGATGAGCCCGTAGCGCTTCATCGCCTGTGCGATCACGCGGGCCTGGGGGCCGAGCCCGGCGAGGCTGACGGAGGCCCGCAGGCGAACGCGCAGGCCCATCGGCGGCAGCGAGGGGTCCGCGGCGCCCGCGTCGTGGCGCGCGGGGAAGACGTGCGCGCTGCGGGTGCGCGGCGCCGTGAAGCGAAGCGCGTGGTCGATGCGCCCGCGCGCGACCTCGTCGAAGCGGACGAGGCCGGGCATGATCGGCAGGCCGGCCGCGTCGGCGCTGGTCCAGCCGTCCGGGCGGAGGCGGTTGGAGCGCAGGTCGAAGACCGCGCCGGAGCCGGCGTGCCAGCGCGCGCCCTGACGGGTGGCGGCGAAGAGCTCGTAGAGCCGGCACGAGTCGCGGTCGACGATCAGGAGGTGGCGGTCGCTGCCGCCCTCGATGCGCGGGTGCGCCGGGATCGGGTAGGCCACGCGATCGCTCTCGTCGGCGTAGTCGAAGGTCACGCGCGTCCGCCGCTGCCCCTTGCCGACGAAGTTGATGGGGATGCCGTAGCCGCCCTGGTTGCTGAAGTCCGGATGCGCGCGGGCGTCCAGGCCGATGGCCGACACGAGTGCGTCGCTCGCCGGCGAGACCGGCATCCGGGAGACGTCCCGGTTCCAGGCGTTCGTCTGCGGGAACACCGTGCACCGCGGGGCCCCCGCCGGTGGCAGTGAGACGGCCACCGCCGGAAGTGCGGCCGTCGCGAGGAGGACGATGGGCCACCGGCGAATCACGTCACAACCCTTTGCCGCCGCCCCGCGTCTCCCTGCCTGACATGCCGCCTGAGAGTATCCCCGCCGAAATGCCGCCTTCCATGCGCCAGGTGACCCGGGCGGCCACGTCGCCGTTCGCCCGCGGGTGGCGGTGGGTGTTCGTGATGACCCGGCGCGTGCTGGGAGCGGTCATCGAGCACAACGTCACCGGCTACGCGAGCCAGTTCGCCTACAACGCGTTCCTGGCGACCGTGCCGTTCGTCTTCGTGATCGTGACCGCGGTGCGCCTCGCCGGCTCCGACGCGTACGAGAACCTCTTCCAGGCCCTGAAGAACGAGATCCCCGGCATCGACGGCCTGGCCGGCACGTTCAACAACACGGTCACGAGCAGCGGCAAGAGCGCCGGCCTCATCATCGTCGTCGGCGTGGCCGCCGGGCTCTACGTCGCCTCCAACGCCCTGGGCGCCCTCGTCCACGGCCTCGACCGTGCGGAGGGCCTCGTGTCGCGGCCGTGGCTGCGCGGCAAGCTCATGAACTTCGGCTTCGCCGCCGGCGCGAGCGTGCTGGCGGTCGCCTCGACGCTGGCGCTGGCCGGCGGCCAGCCGCTTGTGCGGGGCATGGCCCGGCTCCTCGGAGCCAGCGACCGCGTCCGTGAGTTCGCCCAGCACATCGCGACGCCGATCGGGATCCTCAGCCTGCTCGCCTTCACCGTGCTGCTGTACCACTTCGGGCCGAACGGGCGGCGCTTCAGCTGGCGCTCGGTGCTGCCCGGAGCGCTGCTCTCGGTGCTCGCCTGGATCGGGATGACCCAGCTGCTCGGCTACTACTTCGACCGCTTCGACTCGCTCAACGCGGTCTACGGGTCGCTCACGGCGATCTTCATCTACATGACGTTCCTGTACCTCAGCGGCCTCATGTTCCTGGTCGGCGCCGAGGTCAACGCGGAGCTGCGAAGCCGCCGCCGGCGCCGGCGCCAGCCGCCGCCGGTCCCGCCGGTCGAGGAGCCGCTGGTCGCGGCGGTGGCCCGCCCGGCCGACGACTGAGTGCCGCGGCCGCTACGGTCCCCCAAACCCGAGGGAGAGGTGGGACCGTGGGGGACATCCGCCGGCTGCTCGAGACGACCGCGGCGCACGCCGCCGACTTCCTCGAGGGGCTCGACGAGCGCCCGGTCGGCGTCAGCGCCTCGCCGGCCGAGCTCCACGCCGCCATCGACCGGCCGCTGCCAGAGGAGGGCACGGCGCCGGAGGTCGTCCTCGAGGAGCTCGTCCGCGACTGCGACCCGGGGCTGCTCGGGTCCCCGACCGGCCGCTTCTTCGGGTTCGTGATCGGCGGGACGCTGCCGTCGGCGATCGCCGCCGACTGGATGACGTCCGCATGGGACCAGAACACCGGCATCCACGTCTGCGGTCCCTCCGCCGCAGTGGCCGAGGAGGTCGCAGGTGCCTGGCTGAAGGAGCTGCTCGGCCTGCCCGCGGAGGCGTCGTTCGCGCTCGTGACCGGGTGCCAGATGGCCCACGTGACCTGCCTGGCCGCCGCGCGCAACCACCTGCTCGCCGCCCGGGGCTGGGACGTCGAGCGGCGCGGCCTCGCCGGCGCGCCCGCCATCCGGGTGCTCGCGAGCCCCGATCGCCACGACACGGTCGACCGGGCCGTGCGGCTGATCGGCCTCGGCGTGGACAGCGTCGAGCCCGTGGCGTCCGACGAGACCGGGCGGATGGCGCCCGAGGCGCTCGCGGAGGCGCTCGCCCTCGGGGACGGCGCCCCGGCGATCGTGGTCGCCCAGGCCGGCCAGCTCAACAGCGGCGCGTTCGACGACTTCGGGGCCATCGCGGACCTCGCACGCCCGCACGGCGCCTGGGTCCACGTCGACGGCGCCTTCGGGCTGTGGGCCGCGGCGAGCCGGCGGCTCCGTCATCTCGTCGCCGGGGTCGAGCGGGCGGACTCCTGGTCCACCGACGGGCACAAGTGGCTCAACACGCCGTACGACCTGGGCATCGCCGTCGTGGCCCATCCCGAGCCGCACACGGCCTCGATGAGCGTCCGCGTGAGCTACCTGCCGCACTCCACGGAGGCGCGCGACCCGGTGGACTGGACGCCCGAGTTCTCGCGCCGGGCACGGGGCTTCACCGCGTACGCCGCCATCCGCGAGCTGGGTCGGCGCGGCGTCGAGGACCTGGTCGAGCGGTGCTCTGACGCAGCCGCGGCGATCGTCGCCGGCATCGGCGCGCTGCCCGACGCGCAGGTCGTCGCCGAGCCGGTGATCAACCAGGGCCTGCTGCGCTTCCTCTCGCCGGACGGCGAACACGACCGGCGCACGGATGAGGTGATCGCGAGCGTCCAGGCGGGCGGCGAGGCATGGTTCGGCGGCGCGGCGTGGCATGGGATGCGCGTGATGCGCGTGTCCGTCTCCGGATGGCGGACGGGGGCGCGCGACGTGGAACGGGCCGTCGCCGCGGTGGACGCCGCGCTGCGGGCCCCGGCGGCGCCTCTGGCATCATGATCTGAAGCGGAATGGCCGACGGCAGAGACAGCGGCACCTCACATCGCCGGCCGACGTCCCCGCCGCCGGGCTGGCGTGTCGAGGGCGAGCCCGACGGCGGCGGCCCGGACGGACGGGAACAGCATCCGCGTCGCCGGCGCCTGCGCCCGCCGGGCGGCGTCTGGTTCTGGTGGATCCTCGTCGTCCTGCTGGCGGCGAACTGGTTCCTGGCGCCCGTGCTCTACCCGGGCGGGGTGGAGCGCACGACGGTCTCGTACTCGTTCTTCGTCCAGCAGTACAACGCGAAGAACCTGAAGGAGATCACGACCAGCGGCACCGACGGGAACACGATCAAGGGCGCCTTCAAGCAGAAGGCGACCTATGCGCCGGACGGGGGCACGGGCAAGCAAATCCTGAACTTCAAGACGCAGCGCCCGGGCCCGCCGCCGGACGGCGTCTCGTACACGGCGATCACCGACTCCGGCGTGACCGTGAACGCCAAGTCGGCGGACCAGGCCCGGTCGCTGATCGAGACGCTGCTCATCGGCTTCGGCCCCACGATCCTGCT
>DATFWK010000113.1:0-6644 GCA_035259345.1 Miltoncostaeaceae bacterium
CCAGGGCGGCCCGTCGCCGAACGCGAGGTTCAGGAGCGACTCGTGATGCTGCGCCTCGACGATCTCGTCCTTGGCCCGGCCCGGCCAGATCGGCTCGCCGATGCCCCGCCCCGCGCCCCGCGCGGCGACGTCGCGGTCCACGAAGTCGCGCCACGCGGCGATGATCGCGGCCGGGTTGCGGCCGAGGTGTGCCATGTCCGCGAAGGCGACCCGGTCGGCGTCCGGGCCGAGGACGCCACTGAGCAGCCGGATGCGCTGCGCGGAGACCGCCACGAGAACGGGCTCGTCCGCCGCCAGCCCCTCGCGGATGAAGGGCAGCGTGCCCCTGAGGAACCCCTCCGGGCTTCCGTAGAAGAGCGCCTCATGGGCGAAGCCATAGCCACCCGCGCACCCGGCGCCGGTGGGTGCCGACCCGTTCTGCATGACGGCGAAGGTGCCACGCGAGCGGCTGCCAGACAACGACCTGGAGTGTTCGCCTCAGCTCGGCGTCGAGGGCCCGGTCGCGGCCGGCGGGGGCACCATCGAGGCGCGCACCGAGACGAGCGGGGCATCTGTCACGGTGATGTAGCCACGGACCGGCCGGTCGAGGTCGATGGTGATGACCAGCAGCATGCTGACGAGCGCGGCGGCGATCAGCACCGTCACGACGCCGCGCGAGATCAGCGCCAGGTACATGGCGAGCAGCCCGAGCGCGACCGCGGAGCCGATCACCTCGAGGGCGATGACGCTGTTCGGGATGCGGTTGTTCAGCGCCGAGATGCGCACGGTCTGCTGGTTGATCATCTCGTTGAGCGTCTCGACGTAGAGGCGCGGCGCGTTCTCGGTCGGGCGGCCCTTGAGCGCGTTTCCCGCAAGGCGCCACAGCCGGCGCTGGAGGACGTTCTCCTGGGCGACGACGTCCCGCTCCCCGCTCCCCTCCGGCACGGTGTGCGAGAGCTTGATGGCGATGTCGGTATAGCTCTTCACGAGATCGATGGAGCGGCTGCGGATCGGCTCGACGAGCGTCTGGGCGCGCAGGTAGGTGGTGCCGATCGCGTTGGCCTCGTCGACGACGGCCGTCCGCCGGGACTCGTAGCGGCCGATCGCCAACGTGAGGCCGAACGCGAGGATGAGCCCGACCACGCCCAGCAACGTGCCTTGGACGAGGCGGAAGGGCTCGCCCAGGGCCTCGGAGTGCCCGCGGAGCCAGTGGCCGAGCACGACCCCGAGCGCCGTCGTCCCGACGACGATGGCGAAGATGATGAGGGTGATCTGCCAGGTGCTCAGGCTGAAGAACACGTCGACTCCCTGTCGGCGGCGAGCACCCCTGTGACTGGCCGGCGCCGCGGTGAGGCTACGGCGCGGCTCGGCTGACACCCGCCGGGCGCGGCCCGGCCGGGCTTCCATAAGGTGGGCTCGTCGCCGTCGAAGGAGGACGTGATGGAGCAGCGCAGGCTCGGACGGGACGGCCCATCGGTCACGCCGATCGCCCTGGGGGCGATGGGCTTCGCGGGGTTCTACGGTCCCAGCGACGACGAGGAGGGCATCCGCGCGATCCGCCGGGCGCTCGACCTCGGCATCACGATGATCGACACGGCCGAGGCCTACGGCGACGGCCGGAGCGAAGCGCTCGTCGGCCGGGCCATCGCGGGGCGGCGCGACGAGGCGGTGATTTGCACGAAGTCGAGCCGGGGCGGCCCGGACTACCTGCGCGCGGCGATCGACCGCAGCCTGGGACACCTCGGCGTCGACGTGGTCGACCTCTACTACCTCCACCGTGTTGATGCCGAGGTGCCGATCGAGGAGTCGGTCGGTGCCATGGCCGAGCTCGTCGCCGCCGGGAAGGTGCGCGCGATCGGGCTGTCCGAGGCCGGCCCCGAGACCATCCGCCGGGCACACCGCGTGCACCCGGTCGCGGCGCTCCAGACCGAGTACTCGCTCATCCAGCGCGAGCCCGAGGCGGAGCTCCTGCCGCTCGTCGGCGAGCTCGGCATCGCGTTCGTCGGCTACGCCCCGCTCTGCAGGGGCCTCCTCACCGGCCGGTACCGCAGCGCCGACGACCTGCCGGACGGCGACTGGCGCCGCCAGGTGCCGCGCTTCCAGGACGGGAACATGGAGCAGAACGTCGCCCTGCTCGCGCCCGTCGAGGACGTCGCACGGGCGCACGGCGTGTCGACGGCCTCGATCGCGATCGCCTGGGTCCTCGCCAAGAGCCCGGACACGATCGCGCTGGTCGGCAGCGGGCGCGCGGACCACGTCGAGCGGAACCTCGAGGCCCTCGAGGTCCGGCTCGCGCCGGACGAGGTCGCCGCGCTCGACGCGGCGTTCCCGGTCGGCGCGGCGGCCGGCGAGCGCTACCCGGAGGCGTACATGGCCAACCTCAACCGCTGAGCGGCCGGACGGCGGGGTATTCCGGCAGGATCCGGCCGTCGGCGACGAGGGAGGCGAGGTGGACGAGCAGCGCGCGCGGGAGCTCCTGGCGAGGGAGCGGTCCCGCATCGAGCACGAGCTCTCCGAGCTCGCCCCGGAGTTCGACCCCGACTCCGCGGACGTCCTGACCGAGACGGAGCAGGAGGTCGACGAGCACCTCTACGACAAGGAGCGCGACGTCGGCCGCCGCGCCGAGCTGCGCGAGGAGCTCGCGGCCGTGGAGCGGGCGGAGCAGCGGCTCGCGGAGGGCACGTACGGCCTGAGCGTCGAGAGCGGCCAGCCCATTCCCGACGGGCGGCTCGAGCTCATCCCCTACGCGGAGCGCACCGCCGAGGAGCAGTCCCGCTACGAGCGCCTCGGCCGCTAGGCCCGCCGGGGGCGGCCCGCCGCGGGGCCGCCCCCGGCGATGCAACCTAGGCGGCGGGCGCCCCGAGCTCGGCGGCCTTCGCCTCGGCGTCGATGCCGTGCAGGCGGGCCAGGTTGCCGCCCAGGATCTTCCGCTTGGCCTGCTCGGTCAGCGGCGGGTAGCCGCGCTCCTCGACGATGTCGCGCGGGAGCTCGAAGTTCCAGAGCTCCTCGAGCGCCCACTGCGGGTGCCAGATCGGCGCCTCGCCGCCGTAGATGATCTTGTCCTCGCCGCACCACCACATCATCTTCCCGAGCATCTCCGCGAAGACGCGCGGCTGGCGCGAGATGAAGTTCACGGTGGCGGCGATCGAGGCGTAGAGGTTCGGGAACCGGACGATCTGCCAGAGCACCTCGTCGAGCCACGGCAGCCCGACGTGGAAGATCACGAAGTTGATGTCCGGGAAGTTGGCCGCCGCGCCGTCCATGTCGAACGTGCGCGTGTGCTCGACCGGCTGCGGCCCCAGCGGCACGCCCTTGTGGACGCCGATCAGGTTCACGCCGAGCTTCTGGGCCTGCTCGAAGGCCGGGAAGGCCACGCGCGGGTCGTCCATGCGCCAGGGGAACGGCTGCCCGTAGTCGTAGCGGACGTTGTAGAACTTGAACGCCCGTGCGCCGTGGTCCTCGACCTGGCGCTTCATGAGGTCGAGGGCGCGCCTCCCCTCGAGCGGGTTCACCGAGCCCCAGAACACGGCCCGGTCCGGGTGCTTGGCCGCCATCTCGGCGCACTTCTCCCACGGCGAGAGGCCGTCGTGGAAGAGGTCCGTCAGCGGCAGCGGCTGGGCGACGATCATGTCCGTGTCGGAGCCCTCGATGACCATCTCGTAGATCTCGTCGACGCTCCACTCACGGAAGAACTCGTCCCGCGTCAGGACTCGCTCCCCGGCCTTCGTCAGGAACTGGTGGAAGGCGTACAGGTGCTCGTCGAACATCTCGCCGGGCGGGCCGATGGCGTTGCGCTTGTCGAAGTTGAAGATGTGGCACACGCAGTCGAAGACGAACGCGGGCACCTTGCGCTCGCGGGCGCCCCCCGCCGCCGGCTGGGTCTCGGTGGTTGCCATCGGTCAGCCTCCTCGTGTCTCTGCCAGGCGGCGCTGGCGGTGGGGCTCGAGCTCGTCGAGCGGAAGGGACAGCCGGTCGCGAGCGAGCGGCGAGAGGCGGTCCGGGGTCCACGCCGGCTCCCAGACCACGCGCACGTCGACCGACTCCACGCCGTCGACCTGGCGCAGACGGTCGGGGATGGCCGTGGACATCGCGGCCACGAACGGGCACCAGCCGGTGGTCGGCACCAGGTCCACCGCGACGTGCGATCCCTCGGTGCGGACGTCCTCCACCACGCCCATGTCGACGATGCTGATGCCGCGGTCGGCACAGCACGGGTCGTAGACCTCCCGCAGCGCCTCATGCAGCGCCGCGGGGTCCGGTGCCCGGGTCGTTCTCACGCCTCCTCCTCTGTCTCGGGGATCTCGACGACGATGCGGAGCCCCGTGGTCGCGGTCGCCCGCTCGGGGTCCGCCGGGAGCGCGCGCCAGGCGGCCACGCCCTCCGCGTGATCCAGGAACGAGCCGCCGCGCACGCTCACCCACCCGTCGGGCGAGCGGTCCGCGACCCATTCCCAGACGTTTCCCGCCATCTGCTCGGCGCCGACGGGGCTGGCGCCGTCCGGATGGGCGTCCACCGGCACGGTGGCCCCCCAGCCGGACTCGACCGTGGCACAGCGATTCGCGTCGAACGCGTCGCCCCACGGCCACCGGCGCCCGTCCTGCCCGCGCGCCGCCGCCTCCCACTCGTCGCCGGTGGGAAGCCGAACGCGGCGACCGGACCGCGCGCCGGCCCACGCGCAGTAGGCCTCGGCGTCCGCGAGCGTGACGCCCGTGGCCGGGTGCCCCGCCAGTGCCTCCGCGGCCAGCCGGGCGGCGAGCTCCCGGTCGACCGGTCGTCCGGTCGCGCCGACGAAGGCGGCGAGCTCGGCGTTGGTCACCGGGTAGCGCCCGATGCCGACCCGGCCCAGGCGGACAGTGCGCTCATCTCCGGGCGGCCCGAGCCAGTAGGCCCCCGCGGGAAGCTCCACGAGCTCGCGCGCGGCCTCGTCGGTGGGCGGGGATGCGACGGCCCGTGGGCTCACCCCCGGCACCCTCTCGCCCGGAGGCGCCGGATGGAACCCCCCGATTTCAGGATCCCGGTGCGGCCCCCGGCGGCGGCCCGATGCGGAAGGCGGGATGGTCCGGCGCGATCCGGACGATGTCCGCGTCGGAGGCGTCGGTGCCGATGTCGAAGAACGCGCCGACCTCGAACCGGAAGCGCCGGAAGTACTCCCTGATCACCGGCACCTTCTCCTCGTCCCCGAGCTCGGTGGCCCCGAAGGGCTCCGAGCGGCGCCCGAGGATCAGCCGTCCTTCGCCGCTCGCGCGCAGGTTGCGCACCCACTGCGTGGTGCCGCGCGGCGCGATGAGGTAGCGCTCGCCGTCGAGCTCGAGGAGGTTCACCGGCGTCCGCCGCGGCTCGCCGCTCGTGCGCCCGCGCACCTCGAGGATGCGGGAGCTCAGCAGGCTGATGCCCATGCGGGCGAGGAGCGCGATGGCGGGGTTCAGGACGCGGGACGCGATCCAGCCGGGCCGCTGGTAGTGCGTGGTGCTCATCGAGATCCCAGACTAGTGTCTCCCGCCGTGACCCGGATCGACCTGCGCTCCGACACCGTCACCCTCCCGACCGCGGCGATGCGGGCGGCGATGGCGGACGCGCCGGTCGGCGACGACCAGTTCGGGGAGGACCCCTCCGTGAACCGCCTCCAGGCGCGGGTCGCGGAGCTGCTCGGCAAGGAGGCCGCGCTCTGGCTGCCGAGCGGCACGATGGCCAACCAGGTGGCCCTGCGGGTGCTGACCCGTCCTGGCGACGACGTGGTCCTGCCGGGGGAGTCCCACGTCGCCTGGCACGAGACCGGCGCGGCGGCGGCCAACGCGGGCGTCCAGTTCACGGAGATCGGCTCCCGCGGCACCTTCACGGTCGACGAGCTGGTCGGCGCCGCCAAGCCGCGCGGCCACATCGTCTACCCGCCGACGACGCTCGTCGTGATCGAGAACACCCACAACCGGGCGGGCGGGGTGGTGTTCCCCGAGGACGCGCTCGAGGCCGTGACGGCAGAGGCGAGGGCGCTCGGTCTGGCCACCTACCTCGACGGCGCCCGGATCTGGAACGCCGCAGTCGCGAGCGGGCGGCCGCCGGCCGACCTGGCCGATCCGTTCGACCTCGTCGGGGTCGCCTTCTCGAAGGGGCTCGGCGCGCCGGGCGGCTCGATGCTCGCCGGCTCCGCAGAGACGATCGCCACCGCGACGCGCTACCGCCGCATGGCCGGCGGGGCAATGCGGCAGGCCGGCTTCTTCGCGGCCGCGGCCCTCCACGCCCTTGAGCACCACGCCGATCGCCTCGCCGAGGACCACGCCAACGCCCGGCTCATCGCCGAGCGTCTGGCCACGAGCTCGCTCGCGGACGTCGACCTCGACCTCGTCCAGACGAACATCGTGCTGATCCGCCTGCCCGACGGCGCGCCCGACTCCGCGGCGGTCGTCGCCGCGGCCGCCGAGCGGGGCGTGCTCACCTTCCCGTTCGGGCCGCGGCTGGTGCGCCTGGTGACGCACCTCAACGTCAGCCGCGAGGAGTGCGGCGAGGCCGCGGACCTGCTGGTGCAGGCAATCGACGCGGCCGCGGCCGCGCCCTGATCAGGCGGCCGCGCCGACCGCGAGCAGCAGGCCGTTCCCGGACGGGTCGCGGATCAGGACGCCGTCCTCGCGTGCCTCCGGCTCCTGGCCGCCTGCGGCGCGCGCGAGGACCCG
>DATFWK010000114.1:0-5304 GCA_035259345.1 Miltoncostaeaceae bacterium
GACCCCCGGAGGAGCCGTGATCTCGACCAACGAGCTGAAGAACGGGTACGTCATCGACCTGGACGGCGAGCTCGCCACGGTCGTCGAGTTCCAGCACGTGAAGCCGGGGAAGGGCGGCGCGTTCGTGCGCACCAAGCTCAAGAACCTGGCCACCGGCTCGGTCGTCGACCGCACCTTCCGGGCCGGCGAGAAGCTCACGAGGGTCACCACCTCCCACCGCTCGATGCAGTTCCTCTACCAGGACGGCGACGACCTGGTGCTGATGGACAAGGAGACCTACGACCAGATCTCCTTCCGCGCCGGCGACGTGGACAACGTGGACCTGCTCGCGCCCAACGCGGACGTGCAGGTCCTCCTCGTCCGCGAGCGGCCGTTCCGGGTCGAGCTGCCGATCGTCGTCGAGCTGGCGGTCTCGCGGACGGATCCCGGGGTCAAGGGCGACACGGTCTCGAACGTGACCAAGCCGGCCGAGCTCGAGACCGGCGCGACGGTCAACGTCCCCCTCTTCGTCAACGAGGGCGACCGGCTGAGGGTGGACACCCGCACTCGCGAGTACGTGAGCAGGGCGTGAGCGCCGGCCCGGTCGCCTGGGTCGACACAAGCCTGCGCGACCTCGCCGCCCACCCCTGGGGGTCGGGGATCGGGGCCGAGGACCTCGCCGTCGCCGCGGCCGCGCTCGCGCGGACCGGCGCCGTCGTGCTCGAGGCCCTCGACGCGCGCAGCGTGCGCGGGGCGCTCGACGGGCGCAGCGAGAGCCCCTGGGACCGCCTGCGCGCGATCGCCCGGGTCGCCGGCTCCCTGCCCCTCGGCATCGTGGTGCCCGCCGGCACGCTGTGGGGCGAGCGCCCGCTTGGCGACGACCTGGCCCGGCGCCTGGTCTTCGTCGCCGTCGAGAGCGGCGCCGGGCGCATCCGCAGCGTCGACCCGCTGAACCACGCCGAGCGCCTGGCGCCGGTCGCCGCCGCCGCCGCCGAGGCCGAGGTCGCGTTCGTGCCGACCATCGGCGTGGCCCCGGCGCCGGAGCCGGGCCACCCGGAGTGGGTGCGCGAGGCGGAGCGGATGGCGTCGCTTCCCGGGGCGAGCGCGATCTGCATCACGGACAACGCAGGCCTCTTGCGGCCGGACCAGCTCGCCGACCTCGTGCGCACGGTCGGCGCCGCGACCGGCCTGCCGATCGAGGTGTCCCTCATCGCCCCCGGCGACCTGGCATCGGTCTGCGCCATGGCGTCGGTCGAGGCCGGGGCGACGGCCGTGCAGGCCGCGGTGGGCGCGGTCGCCGTCGCGAGCGCCCGCCCGTCGGCCGAGACGCTGCGCGCCGCGCTCGCGGGCGGCCCGCACGACACCGCGGTGGACCGCACGGCGCTGCACGAGGCCGCGAGCCTCTGCTGGTCGATGATCCCGGCCGAGCGCCTGCGCCAGGCCGCCGTCGTCGCCGCCGGCCCGGCCCTCGGCCTGCCGCTCGACCTCGCGACCGGCCTCGCATCCCGGCTGGCGCGCCTCGGCCTCGGCGGCCAGCTGATCGAGGCGGCGGACGAGGCGGCGCGCGTGGCGCACGAGGCCGGCGACGTCACGCTCACGCTGCCGGTGGGGGAGGCGGTGGTCGCCCAGGCCGCCCGCCACGTGATCGAGGGACGGCGATGGGCCGAGGTCGAGCCGGTCCTCGCCGCGACGATCCTCGGCGTGAACGGGCCTCCGCGCGGGCCTGTCGCGCCCGAGGCGCTGGCCGCCGCCGGGGCGACGCCGGCCTCTCGCCCGCCTCCCGCGCCGGACCTGGCGGCCGTCGCCGACGATGCGCCGGGCGAGCTCAGCGAGGAGGACCTCCTGCTCTGGGCCATGTTCCCGGAGGCCACCGCGCGCCTGGTCGAGCGGCGCCGCTCGGTGGTGGGGGAGGCCTCCGACGCGGTGAGCCCCTCGGCCGTCGACCGGGCGCTGATCGAGACGCTGGTGGACGTCGTCGAGCAGGCCGGCGAGGCCGAGGTGAGCGTCGAGGTCGGCGGCGCGCGCGTGACGGTGCGCCGGTCGGCCCCCATGGCGGTGCCGGCCGGCGACGGGGCCGCGGCCGCCGCCGCCCAGGGCCCGGCCGACGGGCTGGCCAGGGTGGAGAGCCCGATGGTCGGCACCTTCTACCGGGCGCCCTCGCCGACGGCCGACGCCTTCGTCGCCGAGGGCGACCGCGTGAGCGCCGGCCAGACCCTCTGCATCATCGAGGCCATGAAGATCTTCAACGAGATCGTGACGGAGCAGGGCGGCGTGGTGCGGGAGATCTGCGCCGAGAACGCCGAGCCGGTGGAGTACGGGCAGCTCCTGTTCCTGATCGAGCCGTGAAGCTGCTGGTCGCCAACCGCGGCGAGATCGCGGTGCGCGTCATCCGCACGGCCCGGGAGCTCGACATCCCCACGGTGGCCGTCTACTCCACGGCCGACGCGGAGACCCTGGCGGTCGAGCTCGCCGACGAGGCCGTGTGCATCGGGCCGCCGCCGGCGCCGGACTCGTACCTGAACATCCGCAACGTGATCGGGGCGGCCGAGATCACGGACTGCACGGCGGTCCATCCCGGCTACGGGTTCCTGGCCGAGAACGCGGGCTTCGCCCGGGCCTGCGCCGAGCACGGCCTCACCTTCGTGGGCCCGTCGCCCGAGGTCATGGACGAGATGGGCGACAAGATCGCGGCCAAGCGGGCCGCCCAGCGGGCCGGGCTGCCGACGCTGCCGGGCTCGGACGGGCCGGTCTCGGACGTCGCCGCGGCGGCCGAGGCGGCCGAGGCGGCCGGCTTCCCGGTGCTGCTCAAGGCTGCGGCTGGTGGCGGCGGCCGGGGCATGCGGCGCGTCGAGCGGACGGAGGAGCTCTCGGGCGCCTTCGAGGTCGCAAACCGCGAGGCGGCCGCGGCGTTCGGCGACGGCTCCCTCTACGTCGAGCGGCTGCTGGAGGGCGCCCGCCACATCGAGGTCCAAATCCTCGCCGACGGCCTTGGCGGCGTGCTCGTGTGCGGCGACCGCGAGTGCTCGATCCAGCGCCGCCACCAGAAGCTCGTCGAGGAGGCGCCGGCGCCCAACCTGCCGGCGGCGACGCGCGCGGCCATGCACGACGCCTGCCTGCGGGCGGCCCGGGCCTGGGGCTACCGCAGCGCCGGGACGCTCGAGTTCCTCGTCGACGCCGCCGGCGACTTCTACTTCCTCGAGCTGAACGCGCGCCTGCAGGTGGAGCACCCGGTGACCGAGCTCGTGACCGGCCTGGACCTGGTCGCCGAGCAGCTGCGGGTGGCGGACGGCGGCCTGCTCTCGACCACGGGCATCGCGGAGTGCCGCGGCCACGCGATCGAGTGCCGCATCAACGCCGAGGACCCGGCGCGCGACTTCATGCCGGCGGCCGGGCGCCTGCGCGAGTTCCGGATGGCCCAGGGCATCGGCGTGCGGGTCGACACGCACTGCTCGGAGGGCCAGCTCGTGCCGCCGAACTACGACTCGCTGCTGGCCAAGCTCTGCGTCTGGGGGCCGGACCGCCAGCGCGCCGTCGCGCGCATGGCGAGGACCCTGGACGAGACCCACATCGGCGGCATCCCCACGACGCTCGCCCTCCTGCTCGACATCGCCGGCGAGCCCACCTTCCGGGAGGGGCGCTACACGACGGCCTACCTGGTCGAGCGGGCGACGGCGCTGCCGTCGCTCGGCGTGGCGCGCGCCGCATGATGGCCCCGGCCGCCGAGGTGCGGGGGGGCCGCAGCGCCGCCCGCAGGGAGGCGGTCTTCCTCCTCTACCAGCGGGACGTGACCGGGCTGCAGCTCGAGGAGCTCGAGGCGAACGCCGAGCGCGCCCGCGGCGCGCCGCTCGACCCCTTCACGCGGGAGCTGGTCGCGGGCGTCGTCGCTCGGGAGGACGAGCTTGACGGGGCGATCGACGCGGCGGCCCAGGGCTGGAGCCTCGATCGGATCGCGCCGCTCGAGCGCAGCATCCTGCGGGTCGCGGCCTCCGAGGTCGTGCGCGGGGACGTGCCGCAGGCCGTCGCGATCGACGAGGCCGTCGAGCTCGCGAAGCGCTACTGCCAGGAGCGGGCGGCAGCCTTCGTCAACGGCATCCTGGGCACCATCGCCGCCGGCCGCCCCGGGGGCCAGGCGTGAGCGACCGGGAGCGCCTCGCCGAGGCCGCCGGCCGCCTCGAGGCGATCGCCGCCGCGCTCGCGGCGGGCGACCTCGACCCCGCCGTGGAGAAGCGGATGGCGGAGGAGGCGCTCGAGCTCTCCGCCGCGGTGGGCGAGCTGCTTCCCCGTGTCCTGCGCGAGGCCGAGGAGGCCGCCGGAGCCTGAGCGGGCCGCGGCCTCAGCGGCGCCGATCAGCTGCAGGGCGACGGTGAGGCCGGCGGCCGGGTCGCCGCCGACGATGGCCATGCGCACGACGCCGGCGGGCGCCTCGGGCAGGTCGTCGCGGTCGTCGAGGAGGACGACCGCCGGCACGCCGGCCGCGTCCAGGGTGGCGAGCGCCCGGTCGCGGGCCTCGGCCGCAGGCGCCGGCGCGCGCAGGTCGACCACCGCGGCCCGGCAGCGGCGCGGCCACGCGCGCGTGCCCCACGCGGCCGGGACCGGATCGCAGCCGAGCCCCCGGAGCATGAGCTGCAGCTGGGCTCGGTCGGCCCCTCCGAAGACCAGGACTCCGGCGCGCGAGCGGCGGGTCGCGATGGGGTGACGCACGGGCTCTCCCTGGATCGGCATCGTCATTCCAAGACGAGTGCCGGCGGCGCGCCCTGATACCCGGATCGGCCGGTTTTCCCCAGTCCGGCACCAGAGTGACTAGAGTGCACCCCCATGAGCGAATCCGGTGGGACGTACCCGCTGCTCGGGCGGGTCGAGGGACCAGCGGACCTCAGGCAGATGAGCCCGGACCAGCTGCGCGAGCTCGCATGCGAGCTTCGCACGGCGATCATCGACACGGTCTCGCGCACCGGGGGTCACCTCGGGGCAAGCCTGGGCGCGGTCGAGCTGACGATCGCGCTGCACGCGGAGCTCGACTCCCCTCGCGACAAGATCCTCTGGGACGTGGGCCACCAGGCCTACGGGCACAAGCTGCTGACCGGGCGCCGGGACGCCTTCGGGACCCTCCGCCAGTACGGCGGCGTGAGCGGGTTCCTGAAGCGGTCCGAGAGCGTGCACGACGTGATGGGCGCCGGCCACGCCAGCACGGCGATCTCCTACGCCACGGGCCTCGCGGAGGCCCAGCGGCTCTCGGGGCAGGGCGACGGCCACGTCGTCTGTGTGGTGGGCGACGGCGCCCTCACCGGCGGCATGGCCTACGAGGGCCTGAACCAGGCCAGCCAC
>DATFWK010000115.1:0-11586 GCA_035259345.1 Miltoncostaeaceae bacterium
GGGCCGAGGCGCTGGAGGGCCGCGATCGCGCCCTCGACGCTGGTCGCGCGCTCGTACTCGAATGGCCCAGGGGTCTGCACAGGCGTCCTTTCGTTCGTCGTCAGGCGGGCGCGGCCGAGCCTGCGCCGTCCGGCGTCCTCACGCCGCCCCTCCGGCCGACTGCCCGGGCATGTGCTTGCGCGGCTCGCCGATGTCGTCCCGCCGCTCGTACTGCTCTGGGCTGTCGGTGCCGATCACCGGGGACCGCGGCATGCGCTCCGGGCGCGATTGGCGGATCTCGGGGTAGAGCAGGCGCGCCTGCAGGCTCCCGCTCTCGACGTCCCGCAGCGGGAACCCGGCGGGGTTGCCGGCGGCGATCGGAGCCTCGCGGCCGAGCCGCGCCAGCGTCAGCGTGCCCTTGGTGTAGACCTCGCCGATCCGGGGCGGGACCACGGCGGCGGCCTCCGGGATGCTCCGGAAGCCGGCGGCGGCCGCACCCGGATAGAGGCCGTCGACCAGGCCGACGGCGTCGGGCAGGCCCGCCTTCTTCACGAGCAGCCCCTCGAGCAGGTCGACGCCCGCGTCGAGCTGGCTGTTGATCGAGCCGACGACCTCGTTCACCGGGGCGGTCTTCTGGAGGATCTCCCCGACGTTCCCGATCACGACGTCGAGCCCCTTGGTGATCGTCCTGAGGCGCATGATGACCGCGAGCAGGAAGACGACGAGGGCGGCGATGATCAGGACGACGCCGATGACGAGGACGATCGCTTGTCCGGACACGTCCTCCTCCTATTCCGCGTCGTCGATGATCGTGTCGAGGGACCCGCCGTACCCGGCGACCCCCGCGACCGTCTGCTTGACCTGGTCCTCCGTGGTGAGCAGCAGCGCCGTCGCGTCGAGGTCCTTCGACGCGGCCGCGGTGACGTCGGCGAGCGAGCGCACGCTCGGGACGATCGAGCTCACGGCAGCCAGCACCTCGCGCAGCAGGATCACGACGATCGGGAAGACCACGAGGAGCACGGCGAGCGCGCCGATCCACTGCAGGGCGGTCATCGCGGCCTCCGCTCGGCGACCATCGCGGCCTTCCGCCCGATGCCGGGGAGCGCCCCCAGGATCACGTCGAACTGGCCGTTGATCGCCTTGACCGAGTCCTCGAGGCCGGCGAGGTGCTCCCGCTCGACCCCCTGGAGGGCGCCGGCCAGCGTCGCGAGGTTGGCCGAGATCCTGATGAGGCCGCGGCGGACCTCGAGCAGCGCGGCGGCGAGGACGACGACGACCACGGCGGCGAGCAGCACGCTGAGGAGCGCGAGCAGGTGCGTCGTGCTCATTGCTCACCGAACCCGTCGGTGAGGGCGTTCATGTAGCCGTCCTGGACCACGGCCTCCTCCACGATCAGGCCCAGCACGGGCGCCGTCGCCTCGAGCTGGGGGATGAAGGCCGTGTTCCCGGCGACCGCGACGGCCTTCTCGAGGAGGGCGTCGCTCGAGCCCTCGATGCTCCGCACGGCCTGGATGAGCGCGCCGAGGAGCAGCGCGACGATCAGCGCCGCGGCGAGGCCGATGACGAGGGCGATCGTCCAATACTGGTTCGAGGTGACTGCGGCGATGTGCGTCATTTGCCCACCGCCGCCTTCCGCAGGGCCCGGGCGGAGTGGAGGATGCGCACGCCCGAGTCGTTGATCCGGGCGATGCCCGGAAGCTCGGCCGTCTGCTCGCGCAGGACCTCGACGGCGCCGACGGCGGTGCTCGCCTGCTTCGCGATCCTGCGCGCGAGGAGCACGATCGTGATGACGATCGCGGCGGCGATCAGCACGACGACCACGCCGAGCGCGATGCCGAGCTGCCACTGGGCGGACGTCGACATCAGGCCGCCCTCCCGCCACGGCGTCCTCCGCCTCCCGAAGGTCTCGTCATGCTGCCGCGCCTCCCTGTGGGTGCTGGACCGGCTCGGCGGGCCGACCCCCGCAGTCACTTCGTAACGAAAGTACCGAATTCTGAGCCTACCCTCGCGTCCGCCCGCCCGCCACCCGGCGGGTGGGGTACGACAGAATCGGCGCGTGGACGACGGCCGGACGCCTGTTCGCGGTGCCCTCGTGGCGGCGGTCTCGGTCGGCGAGGCGCTGGCGATCGCCCGCGAGGCGCGCCTGCTGCTCCGGGTCGAGGAGGTCCCGCTCGACGAGGCTGCCGGGCGCGTGCTCGCGCGGGACGTCGTCGCCGCCGCCCCGGCGCCGCCGTGGACCACCTCGGCGATGGACGGCTGGGCGGTGCGCGCATGCGACACACCGGGTGGGCTCGCCATCGCCGGCGAGAGCGCCGCCGGCGCGCCGTTTCGGGAAAGCGTGGCGCCGGGGCGGGCCGTGCGGATCTCGACCGGCGCGGTCGTGCCGGAGGGCGCCGACGCGGTGGTCCGCCTCGAGGACGGCGTGGAGGAGGGCGGCCGCCTGCGCGCGCCGGCCACGCCGCCCGGCGCCCACGTGCGAGCGGCCGGCGAGCTGCTCGCGGCCGGCGGCACGCTGCTCGCCGCCGGCGGGCGCGTCGCCCCGCACGCCGTCGGGGCCATCGGCGCCGTCGGACTGGCGAGCGTCCCGTGCACCGCCCGGCCGCGGGTCGCGATCATGGCGACCGGGCGCGAGCTCGCCCCACTCGGCGCGCCGCTGGCCGACGGGCGCATCCACGACTCGAACCGCCACGGCATCCGCGCCCAGCTCGAGGCGGCCGGGGCAATCGCCGTCTCGTCGGAGGTGGTCGGCGACGAGCGCGCGGCGACCGCCGCGGCGCTTGAGCGGCTGCTCGAGGGCGGCGCGGACCTGGTCGTGACGGTGGGCGGGATGGGCCGAGGCCCGCACGACCACGTGCGCCCGGCGCTCGCCGGGGCCGGCGTCGAGGCGCTCTTCGACGGGCTCCGCGCGACCTCGCTCCAGCCCACCTGGCTCGGACGGCGCGGGCCGCGGCTCGTGCTGGGGCTGCCCGGCAACCCGGTCTCCTCCGCGCTCGCCCTCCACGTGGTCGGCCGGGAGCTCCTCGGCGCCGGCGACGCCTGGGAGCGGCGCCTGCCGCTGGTCGCGCCCTGGGGGCGGGACCCGGGGCGCGCGGACATCCTCATGTGCCGCCTGGCCGCCGGGGGCGTGGCGCCGCTCGCCGACCAGCGCTCGCACGCCGTCGTGTCGCTCGCCCGGGCCGAGGCGCTGGCGTGGGTGGAGGAGGGGCGGGGGGCGCTCGCGCCCGGCGACTCGGTGCCGGTCAGCCTGTTGGGCTAGCGGCCCCGTCCACCAGCCGGGCGTAGTCCTCCTCGGTGTCCACGTCCGGCGGCGCGGGGCCGTCGACCGCGACCGTCGCGGCGAGCGCCGGGTCGGCGCGGACGATCTCCCGTGCGCCGAGGTCGCCCTCGAGCGCGGCGAGGCGGGGCCAGAGCGCGCGGGCGATCGCCACCGGGTGGCCGGGGCCGTCCCGGTAGCCGGCGCGGACGATCGGCGCGGCGCCGGCGACGGCCGCCGCGGCCACGGCGCGCACGGCCTCCGGGCGGACGGTCGGCTGGTCGCCGAGCAGCACGACCATCCCGCCGGCGTCGGCCGGCATGGCGCCGATCGCCGCGCGAAGCGACGAGGCCTGCCCCTCGGCCCATGCCGCGTTCCGGACCACGCGGGTGCCCGGCAGCGGCGCGATCGCCGCCTCGACCTCGTCGGCCGCGGCGCCCAGCACCAGGACCACACGGTCGAGCCCTCCGGCGGCAGCGGCGGCGAGCACGTGCTGGAGGAGCGGGCGGCCGTGCAGCGCGAGCAGCTGCTTGGGCCGGCCGAGGCGGCGGGAGCCCCCGGCGGCCAGCACCGCCCCGACGAGCGGCGCCGGCGGGGTGCTCACCCGCCGATCAGGCTCATCGGCCGCCCGGCGTAGGTCCAGTCGGGGTCGGCCATCCCGTGGCCCGGGCCCTTCGCCGCCACCGCCGTGCGCACGATCGCCTCGAGCTCGGCTTCTGAGGCGCCCTCGCGCAGCGGCCCGCGCAGGTCGGTCTCCTCGGTGGCGAAGAGGCAGGTGCGGAGCTGGCCGTCCGCCGTGAGGCGCAGACGGTCGCAGGTGGCGCAGAACGACTCGGTCACGGAGGAGACGAACTGCAGCTCACCGGCGCCGTCGGCGAACGCCCAGCGGGTCGCGGTCGCCGAGGGGCGCTCCGGGTCGAGCGGGACGAGCGGCCAGCGCGTGGCGATCGTCGCCCGCAGCTCCGCCCCGGAGAGCACCGCCTCCCGCACCCAGCTGCGCGGGGCGTCGAGCGGCATCACCTCGATGAAGCGCACGACGTAGGGGCGCCGGCGGGCCAGCTCGGCGAGCGGCAGCACGTCGTCCTCGGAGAGGCCGCGCATCGCGACCGCGTTGACCTTGATCGGCCGGAGCGACGGGTGGCGCTCGCAGGCGGCGAGGCCCTCGAGCACCCGGTCGAGGTCGCGCCGGCGGGTGATGCGGGCGAACCGCTCGGGGTCCAGGCTGTCGAGGCTCACGTTCACCCGCGTGAGGCCGGCGGCGACCAGGTCGTCGACGTGGCGCGCGAGCAGCACGCCGTTCGTCGTTATCGACCGGTCCCGGATCCCGGGCACCGCCGACAGGCGCGCGAGCAGCCCGGCGATGCCGGCCCGGATCAGCGGCTCGCCGCCGGTGATGCGCAGGTCGCGGACGCCGAGCCGTGCGAAGACCTCGACGACGCGCACCAGCTCGTCATCCGTCAGCAGCTCGTCGCGGGCCAGCCACGGCATCCCCTCCGCGGGCATGCAGTACCGGCAGCGCAGGTTGCACCGGTCGATCACCGAGAGGCGCAGCGAGCGGTGCACGCGTGCGTGGCCGTCGACGAGCGGAGCCGCCATCAGGGCATCGTACGCCCGTGGCAGCGGACGGTGTCGCTCCGGTGGCAGGATGCACCCGGAGGGGGAGGTCGGGCGTGGCCTACGACGAGGAGCTCGCGGAGCGGATCCGCGGGGCGCTCGCCGCCTGGGAGGGCGTCAGCGAGCGGAAGATGTTCGGCGGGATCGGCTTCATGGTGGGCGGGAACATGGCCTGTGGCGTGAGCGGTGACGAGATGATCGTCCGCCTCGCGCCGGACGACGCGGACGCCGCGCTCGAGGAGCCGGAAGTCCGCGAGTTCGAGGGCGGCGGGCGGCCGATGCGGGGCTGGATCCTGGTCGCCCCCGCGGCCACGGCCGACGACGAGTCGCTGGCGGCCTGGGTCACGCGCGGCGCCGACTTCGCCGCCTCGCTGCCTCCGAAATAATCACTGGTGTTCGTGGCTGCCGTACCGCACAGCCGCGGCGGCGACGTTCATGCGGTGGAAGTCCTCGTAGAGGGCGGGCACGTCGCCGGGCCGGAGGCCCAGCGGCCGAAGCGCCGCCTCGTACGAGACGCCCGGGCGGAGGGCGGCGAAGTAGTCGAGGTTGCGGAGGAGGAGGCCCGGGTCGGAGGTCCCGCCGTGACAGGGGATCACGACCGCGGGGTCGAGGGCGGCCAGCCGATCGAGGCTGGCGACCAGCTCCGGCAGGTCCTCCGGCCGCTCCGCGTACGGGAAGGGGTGCTCGGCGGCGTCGCCGGCCAGGAGCGTCCGGATCTCCGGGATCCAGGCGGCGAGGTGGTCGCGGGTGTGGCCCGGCGTCGGCACCAGCTCGACGGTCAGGCCGCCGGCATCGATGACCGCACCGCCGTCGACGGTCACGGTCGGCGCCACGATGCGAACGCGCGCGAAGCGCGGTCCCTCCGCCTGGCGGCGGGCCAGCTCGGCGGCCGCCTCGGGCGAGCGGGCGATCTCGGCGCCGAGGGTATGGGCGACGATGGGCGCCGGGTGCCGGCCGCCCGGGTCGAACGCGGCGTTGCCCCACGTGTGGTCGTAGTGCTGGTGGGTGTTCACAACCACGAGCGAGCGCCCGGCCACGTCGTCCGCGAGGAGGTCGAGCACGGCCTCGGCCTCCTCCGGGGCGCTCATCGTGTCGACCAGCACCACGTGGCGGGCGCCGACGACGGCGGCGACGTCGACCTCGTCCCCGGCGCGGAAGACCCGTACGCGCGGGTCCCAGCCGCCGGTCACCTCCTCGGGCACGGGCCCGGGAGCGCTCACGGCTCGGTGTGCACGAACACGTCGTGGATCTCGGGCCGCTCGCTGCGGATGCGGGCCCGGATCTCGCCGCCGAGCTCGTGGGCCTGGGCCAGCGAGCGCTCGGGCTCGAGGCCGAGCGTGAGGAACGCGACGAGGCCCTCGTCGGTGCGGACGAAGCGCAGCTCGCGCGGCCGCTCCCCGGTCACCCCCTCGACGATCCGCTCGACGCTCGTCTCCACGGCCGCGACCTGTCCGTCGGCCGGGCGCTCGGCCTCGGTCGTGTCCGCAAGCGGCTCGAGGTGCGTGTGGACGGCGCCCACCTCCGGCACGGCCGCCGCGATGGCGGCCTCGACCCGCGTGGCGATCGCGTGCGCGTGGTCGAGCGGAAGCCGCCCCGGGAGCTTGACGTGGAGGGACACCTCCGTCCGGTCGCCGACGCGGAGCACCGAGACGTTGTGGATCTCGCGCACCTCGGGCACCGTGAGCGCGGCGGCGAGCGCCCGGTCCGCGAGGCCTCCCGGGAGCCCCGGCTCGACGTGGACGACCACGTCGCTGCCGGGCACGGCGCCGCGGACGGCGCGCTCGACGTCGTCGGCGACGGCGTGGCCCTCCGCGAGCGCGGCGGTGGGTGAGATGGCGATCACGACGTCGGCGAAGTGGCGGCCCGCGGCCTGCCGCATGCGCAGCCGGCGCAGCTCGACCGGCGGCCGGATGGCCTGGATGGCGCCGCGTGCCTCGGCCTCGGCGAGGCTGGGCGCGCGGTCCATCAGCACGTCGACGTTCTCGCGCGCCAGGCGGCCCGCCGCGATCAGCACGAGCACGGCCACGAACAGCGCGGCCACGGCGTCGGCGCGCGGATGCCCAGCCCGCGTGAGCAGCAGCCCGCCCAGGACGGCCAGCGACCCGACGAGGTCGCCGGCGAAGTGGAGCGCGTTGCTACGCAGGGCCGGGCTCCCGAGGCGGCGGGCGGCCCGCGCCGAGGCGGTCATGCGCGCCAGGTCGACCAGGATCACGATCACCATCACGCCGATCGCCCACCACGTGGCGTCGACGTCCGACGGCTTCGAGTCGGTGATGCGCAGGATGGCCTGCACCGCGATGTAGACGCTCACCGCGGCGAGGATCGCGCTCTCGGCCAGGGCGGCCAGATGCTCGGCCTTGTCGTGCCCGTACGGGTGGCTCTCGTCCGCCGGGCGCCCCGCGACCGAGACGGCGAAGTAGGTCAGGAGCGCCGCGACCAGGTCCGTGCCCGAGTGGGCCGCCTCCGAGATGAGGCCGAGGCTGCCGGTCGCGAGGCCCGTGACCAGCTTGAGCGCGATGAGGACGCACGCCGCCCCAACCGAGACGAGCGCCGTTCGCCGTGCGGGGGACATCGTGATGACCCTAACCCCGGCCGGGCGGACGGAGCACGGCGAACTGGTCCGTCACCTCCAGGCGGCGGCTGCGGAAGCGGAACTCGGCTGCAGGGCGCCCCCCGGAGGCGCCGGACGGGCGCCGCCCGCCCGTCGGCTCGAGCTCGCCGCGGCGCAGGAGCACGCGCTGCAGGTTCGTCGCCGAGACCGGGTGCCCGAGCGCGGCGACGTAGATCGCCCGCAGCTCGGAGATCGTGAACGTCGGCGGCGCCAGCGCGAAGCCGATGTTCGTGTAGGAGAGCTTGGCGCGCAGGCGCTCGCGCCCTGCGAGCACCATCGCCGCGTGGTCGAACGCCAGCGGCGGGAGGTCGTCCACCGGGTGCCAGGAGGTGTCGGCCGGGACCGCCGGGTCGAGGCCGGTCTGCACCAGGCCGAGGTAGCCGGTGACCACCTGCCACTCCTCGGGATGGCGCGCCGGGTCGCTCCAGGTGCCGAGCTGCTCGAGGTGCCCCAGCTCGCGCACGTCCACCTTGGCCGCGAGATGCCGGCGGATCGAGCGCTCGAGATCCTCCATCGGCGCGAGGTAGCCGCCGGGAAGGGCGTAGGCGCCGAGGAAGGGGTCGCGGGCGCGCTGCCAGAGCAGCACCTGGAGGCGCCCGTCGCGCACCTGCAGGACAACGGCCAGGCTGACCTGCGCAGGCGCTGGGAGCGAACGGTCTGTTAGACTCTCGACCATGTTTTCGACTCTCAGTCGTAAACTAGCCGGGAGAAACAGGGAGAGCAAGGCCGATCCGCCGGTGGTCGTCGTCGGTGGAGGCGTCGCCGGGATGACCGCGGCGCTCGCGGCCGCGGTCGAGGCCCCGGTCGTCCTCGTGGCGAAGGGGCCGCCCGAGCGCTCGACCAGCTCCTGGGCCCAGGGCGGCATCGCGGCCGCGATCGACCCGGACGACGACCCGGAGCTCCACGTCCAGGACACGCTGCGAGCCGGGCGCGGGCTCTGCAGCGAGCGCGCGGTCCGCGCGCTGGCCGTCGAGGCCCCGGCGCGCATCCGCGACCTGGAGGACCTGGGCGTCGCCTTCGACGAGGGCCTCGGCCTCGAGGGCGGCCACTCGCGCCCCCGCATCGTCCACGCGGGCGGCGCCGCCACCGGGGCGCACGTCGCCCGCGCGCTCGCCGAGCGGGTGGCGACGGACCCGCGCATCGAGGTGCAATCGGGCGTCCGGGTGCTCGGGCTGTGGACGGCCGGCGACGAGTGCCTCGGGGTGCTCACCTCCGGCGGGCCGATCGCGGGGCGCGCGACCCTGCTTGCGACCGGCGGCGCGGCGGGGCTCTGGGCCCGCACGACCAACCCGCCGGGCGCGAACGGCGAGGGCATCTCGATGGCCTACCGCGCCGGCGCCGCGGTCGCGGACCTCGAGCTGGTCCAGTTCCATCCGACGGCCCTCCCCGACAGCGGCGTGCTGCTCTCCGAGGCCCTCCGCGGCGCGGGGGCGCTCCTCGTCGACGGCGAGGGCCGGCGCTTCGTGGACGAGCTGGCGCCGCGCGACGTCGTGGCGCGGGCAATCGACGCCCATGGGGGGACCGCTCTCCTGGACCTGCGCCCGGTGGACCGCGGGCGCTTCCCGACCCTCGTGGCGACGCTCGAGCGAAGCGGCTACGACCCGGCCGCCGCCCCCGTGCCGGTCGCACCGGCCGCCCACTACACGATGGGCGGCGTCGTGACGGACCTCCAGGGTCGCACGGAGCTCGGACGCCTGTACGCGGCCGGCGAGTGCGCCTGTCCGGGCGTGCACGGCGCCAACCGACTCGCGTCCAACTCGCTGCTCGAGTGCCTGGTCTTCGGCCGCCGCGCCGGCATCGCCGCCGCCGCCGAGCCGGGGCTGGCGGGCCCGCGCCCTGCGGCGCCCTCGGCGGAGCCGCAGGCCCCGGTCACCCCCGAGCTCAGGGCCGCGATGTGGCGCGAGGCCGGCCTGGTCCGCGACGCCGCCGGGCTGGCTGCGCTCCGCACGGTCCCGCATCCGCTCGCGCGGCTCGTCGCCGAGGGCGCGCTCGCGCGCGAGGAGAGCCGCGGCGCCCACTTCCGCGCCGACCACCCGACCGAGTCCGAGGCCTTCCGCGGCCACCTCGTCCACCGCCGCGGCGAGCCGGTGCGCCTGGAGCGATGGGCATGAGCGTTCCCGAGCTGGTGGGCGACCGCGCGGCGCTCGAGCGCGTCGTCGCGCTCGCCCTGACCGAGGACCTCGGCACGGGGGACGCGACGAGCGAGGCCGTCGTTGACGCCGGCGCCCGGTGCCGTGCCGAGATCCTGCTCAAGGAGCCCGGCGTGGTGGCCGGCCTTGCCGCCGCCGCGGCCGTCTTCGAGGCACTGGACCCCGGCGTGCGCTTCGACGCGCTCGTCGAGGAGGGCGCGGTCGTCGAGCGGGCCCCGCTCGCGCTCGCGGCGCTCGAGGGCCCGGCCCGGGCGATCCTGGCCGGCGAGCGGACGGCCCTCAACCTGCTCGGGCGCCTCAGCGGCGTCGCCACGCTCACCCGCGCCTACGTGGACGCGGTCGAGGGCACCGGCGCCGCGATCCTCGACACCCGCAAGACCACGCCCGGCCTGCGCGCGCTCGAGAAGCAGGCCGTGCGGGCCGGCGGCGGCGTCAACCACCGGATGGGGCTCGACGACGCCATCCTCGTCAAGGACAACCACCTCCGCCTGGCCGGGTCGCTCAGCGCCGCAGTCGCGCGCGCCCGGGCCGCGGGCGGGGGGCTGGAGGTGACCGTGGAGGCCGAGACCCTCGACGATGTTCGGGAGGCGCTCGCGGCCGGCGCCGACCGGATCCTGCTCGACAACATGGGGCCGGGCCTCCTGGCCGAGGCCGTCCGCATCGTCGGCGGCCGCGCCGTGACGGAGGCCTCGGGCGGCGTCACGCTCGACACCGTGCGGGCCGTCGCCGCCTCGGGGGTGGACTGCGTCTCGGTCGGCGCGCTGACCCACTCCGCCCGCGCCCTCGACGTTTCGATGGAGGTCTCGTGACGACTGCGCTGAGGGCCGATTCGGCCCTGCACGAGGAGGTCCGGGCGCTCGCCCGCGAGCGCGACGCGGTCATCCTCGCCCACAATTACCAGCGACCCGAGGTCCAGGACGTGGCCGACTACGTCGGCGACTCGCTCGGCCTCTCGCGCGAGGCGGCCGCCACGGACGCCGCCGCCATCGTCTTCTGTGGTGTCCACTTCATGGCCGAGACGGCGAAGATCCTGTCGCCGGACAAGACCGTGCTGCTTCCGGATCTCGCGGCGGGCTGCTCGCTCGCGGACTCGATCACCGCCGACCAGCTTCGGGCCTGGAAGGCCGAGCACCCCGGCGCGGTGGTCGTCTCGTACGTCAACACGACGGCCGAGGTGAAGGCCGAGAGCGACTACTGCTGCACCTCCGGCAACGCCAGGGAAGTGATCCTCGCGATCCCGGAGGACCGGGAGATCCTGTTCCTGCCGGACGTCTTCCTCGGCATCTGGGTCGAGCGGGCGACCGGCCGGCGCCTCACGAAGTGGATGGGGGAGTGCCACGTGCACGCGGGCATCCACCCGGAGGACGTCGAGCGCACTCGCGCCGAGGCGCCGGACGCGGAGCTGCTCGTCCACCCCGAGTGCGGGTGCGCGAGCCAGTGCATGGCCTTCGCCGACGACCGCACGCACATCCTCTCGACCGAGGGCATGATCGAGCGGGCCCGCCGCGGCCCGGCCGACCGGTTCCTGGTCGCGACCGAGACCGGCATCCTGCACCGCCTCCGCGCCGAGGCCCCGGGCAAGCGCTTCGAGGCGGTCTCGGAGCGGGCGATCTGCCGCTACATGAAGATGACGACCATGGAGAAGCTCCGCGACTCGCTGCGCGAGTGGCGGCACGAGATCACGGTCGACCCGGACGTCGCCGAGCGGGCCCGGGGGGCGATCGAGCGCATGGTCGCCATCGGCTGAGCAGCCGCGCCCCCACACCGGGCGCGTATCAGGACATCGAAGTTCTGCTCTTTTCGGCACAACGGCCCGCGCGCACCCCACGAGCCGCCGGCCGCTCCGCCCCCCACACCGGAGGTTGCCGAAGATGAACGCCCCCAGCAGGCGTCGACTGACCCTTGCCGCCCTCGTCCTGTCCGCCGTGCCCGCGACCGCCGCCCTCGCGGCCACGCCGCCGGATCAGATCGACCGCCTC
>DATFWK010000116.1:0-7200 GCA_035259345.1 Miltoncostaeaceae bacterium
ATCCCGGGCAGCACGACGGCGTCGTCGAGCGGCAGGATCGGGAGGATCACGGGCGGGTTTTCGGCGAAGTTCATCGGGTCTCCCTGCTGGGAACGTGTGTACAGTGGTTACCGGAAGTAACCGCTGGGGGCAGGTTACCAAAGGTAACTGCTCACGTCCAATCCTCGCCCCGAGTGCTCCGCTCCAGAGGTCCGTTGCAATATAGCCGGGGTGCGAAACGCCGGCCGGGCAAGGACGCAGTCTGCGCCCCATATCCGGGCATATGGGCGCAGGCGAGGACACAGCCCCCGAGGCGGAGGTATGTCGAGGCGATGCAGTTCGCACCCGGCCGAGCGTTGCAGCCGCCGGGTGGCGACGAGACTTCTGGGGCGGGGCACTAGGTCTCCGCCAGCTCGGCGACCTCCGCTCCGGTCGCGGCGACCAGGGCCTGGGGGGCGATCGGGAAGACGGTGTCCGGCGTGCCCGCGGCCGCCCAGACCGTGTCGTAGAGGAGCAGATCCCGGTCGCAGAACACGCGCATCCGGGTGGCGTGGCCGACCGGCGGCACGCCGCCGATGGCGTACCCGGTCGCCTCGCGGACGGCGTCGGCGTCGGCGCGCTCGATCCGCCCGCCGGTCAGCGCCGCCAGGCGCCCGGCGTCGAGACGGTTGGAGCCGGACACGAACGCCAGCACCGGCTCGCCGTCCGACAGGAAGACCAGCGACTTGACGATCTGGCCGACCTCGGCCCCGACCGCCGCGGCCGCGCCCGCGGCGGTGCGCGCCGACTCGTCCACGCGCGCGATCTCGCACGGCAGCCCCAGCTCCTCCAGGGCCGCCCGCACCCGGAGCGTCGCGGCCTTGAACGGCCGCTCGCCGCCGCTCATTCCCAGGTGAGCAGCAGCGGCGTCAGCGGGTTGACGGCGTCCGGGTTGCGCGGGCGGACCCGCACCGCGCAGGCCAGCCGGCCGCTCGTGCGGCACGGGACCTCGGCCTCGAAGCGCTCCTCGTCGCCGTCGCGCCCGGCGTGGGTGGCGAGGATGAGGCCGGCGTGGTTCGGCTCGCCCGCCCCGTTCGGCGGCCCGTAGGCCACCTCCACGGCGACCTCCTCCGGGCTGAGCGCCCCCAGCGTCGCCCAGACGGTCACCGGCACGCTCGCGCCGACCCGGAGGTCCGGCGGCGCCGAGACGCTGCTGCGCAGGCGGACGGCGCCCCAGGCCTCGTGCACCCGCTCGCGCCACGCGGCGAGCTCGCGGGCGCCGGCGTAGCCCCCGCGCGCGAGCCGGGCGGCCGCCCGGTGGGCGGGCAGGTACGCGCGCTCCGCGTACTCCTGGACCATGCGGTGGGTGTTGAACTCGGCCCCCAGGCGCGCCATCGAGGCCTTCATCATCGAGACCCAGCCGCGCGGGATGCCGTTGCGGTCGCGCTGGTAGAAGAGCGGCACCACCTCCTGCTCCAGCAGGTTGAAGAGCACGTCCGCCTCGACCTGGTCCGCCTCCTCCGGGTCCGCGTACTCCTCGCCGAGGCCGATCGCCCACCCGAGCTCGGGGGCATAGCCCTCGTCCCACCAGCCGTCGAGCACCGAGACGTTGATCGTGCCGTTGACCGCCGCCTTCATCCCGCTGGTGCCGGAGGCCTCGAGCGGGCGGCGGGGGGCGTTCAGCCACACGTCGCATCCGCCCACGAGGTTGCGGGCGACGTTCATGTCGTAGTCCTCGAGGAAGATCACGCGGGTGCGGACGACGGGGTCCTGCGCGAAGCGGACGATCTCGCGGATCAGCTCCTTCCCAGGCGCGTCCGCGGGGTGCGCCTTGCCTGAGAAGACCATCTGGATCGGCCGCTCCGGATCCGAGAGCAGGCGCACGAGCCGCTCGGGCTGGCGCAGCAGCAGGGTCGCCCGCTTGTAGGTGGCGAAGCGCCGTGCGAAGCCGACGGTGAGGATGTCCGGGCGCAGCGCCTCCTCGGCGTCGATCAGCGCGCTCCGCCGCGCGCCGCGGCGCACGAGCTGGGCGAGCAGCCGCTCGCGGGCCACCACGACCAGCCGCTCGCGCCGGCGCTGCTTGGCGCGCCAGAGCTCGCCGGGCGGGATGTCCTCGATCCGCTCCCACAGCGTGTGGTCGTGGGGCTGCTCCGTGAAGCGCGGGCCGACGTAGCGCTCGACCAGGGCGGCCATCTCACGGCTGAGCCAGGTGCGGGTATGGATGCCGTTGGTCACGCTCGCGATCGGCACCTCCTCGGCCGGCAGGCCGGGCCAGAGGCCCTTCCACATCTCCCGTGCCGTGGCGCCGTGGAGGCGGCTGACGCCGTTGGCGAACGCGGCGGTCCGAAGCGCGAGCGGCGTCATGCCGAACTTCTCCTCCGCCTCGCCCGGCGTGGACCCAACGGCGGCGAACTCCTCCCACGTGAGGCCGAGCTCGCCGGCCAAGGGCTCCAGGTAGCGCGCGACCAGCTCGAGGTCGAACACCTCGTTGCCCGCCGCAACGGGCGTGTGGGTGGTGAAGACCGTCGAGGCGACGACCTGCTCCCGGGCCTCGGCGAAGCTCAGCCCGTGAAGGCTCATCAAGAGGCGGATCCGCTCGAGGGCCAGGAACGCGGAGTGGCCCTCGTTCATGTGGAACACGCTCGGCGAGCGGCCCACGGCCTCGAGCGCCCGCAGCCCGCCGATCGCGAGCAGGAGCTCCTGGCGGATGCGCAGGGTCGCGTCGCCGCCGTAGAGCGTGCTTGTGATGCCCCTGGCCGCCGGCGGGTTGGCGACGATGTCCGTGTCGAGCAGGAAGAGCGGCACGCGGCCCACCTGGGCGCGCCAGACGGCCGCGCGGACCGGCTCGCCGGCCATCTCGACCTCGATCACCAGCGGCTCCCCGTCGCCGCCGCGCTCCTGGCGGACCGGGCGCGTGAACCAGTCGGCCCGCGGATAGGACTCCTGCTGGAGGCCATCGAGCGACAGCGCCTGGCGGAAGTACCCCTGGGCGTAGAGCAGCCCGACGCCGACGAGTGGGAGCCCAAGGTCCGAGGCCGACTTCAGATGGTCGCCGGCGAGCATGCCGAGGCCGCCGGAGTAGATCGGCAGGGCCTCGTCGAGGCCGAACTCGAGCGAGAAGTAGGCGATCTCGACGCCCTTCACCCCCGGGTAGGCCTCCTGGTACCAGCCGCTCCCGGCGCAGTAGGCGACCAGGCGGTCGTAGATCCGCTGCGTCTCGGCGACGAAGCTCTCGTCCCGGGCGGCGCCGTCCAGCACAGCCTGGGGGAGGTCACCCAGCATCGCGACGGCGTTGTGCCCCGAGCGCTCGAAGGCGCCCCGGTCGAGCCGCACGAACAGCTCGACGGCGTCGCGGTTCCACGAGTACCAGAGGTTGTGGGCGATCTCGACGAGCGGGGTGAGCTCCTCCGGCATGTTCGGCTGGATTTCGAGCTGGTGAACCCTCATCGCGCCTCGCTGGCCGTCGTCGCCGGGGGACCGTCGTGGGGCGAGAGGCTAGCGACCCGGCCGGAGCCGATGGCCACCCGCCGCTGTGCCAACATGCGGGCATGACGACCCACCACGGAGACGTCGGCCGCGGGTTCACGCAGGGCGCCGGGGAGTACGACGAGCTCTTGGCCCGCAACGCCGAGGGGGCGCGCAGGCTCGTCGCGGCGATCCCCGACGGCGACTACGCCGAGGTCCTTGACGTCGGCTGCGGCACAGGGTTCGCCTCGCTCGCCTTCGCGGAGCGCTTCCGGCCGCGGCACATCGTCGGCGTGGATGCCTCGGAGGGGATGCTCGAGGTCTTCCGCGCCAAGACCGCCGGCCTCGCCGGCGTCGACGTCGAGCTGCGCCAGGCCGACGTCACGGCGATGGGGGTCCCCGACGGCGCGTTTGACGCGGTGATCTCCGGGATGGCGTTCCACTGGTTCCCGGACAAGCCGGCGGCCATGCGGGCGATGGCGGCGGCGCTCCGGCCCGGCGGCGTCCTGGCGCTGCTCATGTCGGGCCGTGGCTCGGACTTCGAGTTCCGGGAGGTGCTGCGCGGCATCCGGCCGCCGGTCCCGGCCCACTACGACGCGACCTTCGACCTCGTCCAGCGCGACGTGCCGGAGATCGAGGCCCTCCTCGCCGAGGCCGGCCTCGAGCAGGTCGACGTCTGGATGGAGCGGCGCGAGAGCACTGTGCCCCCGGAGGCATACCTGGGGCGGATGCGGGTGACGGCGGGGCACGTCAGCGACGGCATCCCGGACGCGGAGATGGTCGAGCTCGGCGCGCGCATCGCCGAGGCGACCATGGCGGCGGCCGGCCCGGACGGCTTCCGCTACACGTTCAACAAGCTGTACGCGATCGCGCACCGCCCGGCCTGACCTACTTCGGCTCGGGCTCCAGCTTGTACCCGACGCCGTAGCGCGTCTGGATGAAGTTGTGCGAGGGCGCGTGGCGGTCGATCTTCTCGCGCAGGCGCCGCACGAAAACGTCCACGGTTCGGTCGCGCCGCGTCGCCGGGCGGCCCCAGACCCGCTGCAGGAGCTCGTCGCGCGTGAGCACGCGTCCCCGCTCGCTCGCCAGCGTGTAGAGCAGCCGGAACTCGGTGGGCGTCAGCCCGACGCTGTTGCCGTCCACGTACGCCTGGACGTTGTCCGGGTCGATCGAGAGCTCCTCGACCGCGATCGCCTCGCCGCGCTGGGCGTCCTGGCCCCGGGCGCCGCGCCGCGCGGCGGCGCTGACCCGCGCCACCAGCTCCTTCATGCTGAACGGCTTCACGAGGTAGTCGTCGGCGCCGATCTCGAGGGCGTGCACCCGGTCGTGCTCGGTGCCCCGCGCGCTCACGACGATGATCGGGGTGCCGATGCCCTCGCCGCGGGCGGTCTCGATCAGGCGCCACCCGTCGATGCCGGGCAGCATCAGGTCGAGCACGCACACGTCCGGGCGCTCGAATCGGAGCCGCGCGAGGCCGGTCTCGCCCTTGCCGACCCACACGGACTCGAACCCGGCGGCCTGGAGGTGGCGGCTCATCCCCTGCCCGATGAGCTCGTCGTCCTCGATCAGCAACACCCGTGGCATCGCGATCACGATAATGGGAATGACTCGCCGGCAGTGAGTGCATGGTGGTTACGATCGGGTGAACACGTGGTGACGGACAACGCAGACGAGTCGCGCGCGCGCGCCGGCCTCCAGTCGCTGGCCGAGCGCGGGCGGGCCCTGGTCGAGGAGAGCCGCGAGGCGGTCGTCGTCATCGACGAGCACGGGCGCATCCTTGCCGCGAGCCGCCGCGCCCGGGAGTCCTTCGAGGGCATCGCCGAGGGCGAGCCGCTGCCTGCGACGGTGATCGCCGGCGAGCGGGGCGGCCTGGCGCTCAACGTCCCCTACGAGGTGGACGGCCGCCAGGAGCGCATCCTGTACCTCAGCCGCCCCGGCGACCTGCGCGCATACGAGGAGCTTCGGGCCGGCTTCACCGCCGCCGTCTCCCACGAGCTGCGGACGCCGCTCGCCCGGCTGCTCGCGCTGCTCGAGTCGCTTCAGCTGCCCGGGGTCGATGCGGACGAGGTGATCGAGCGGGCCAGGGTCGAGATCAACCAGATGGGCGAGCTGATCGACGACGTGATGTTCCTGAGCGAGCTCGAGACCGGCCACGAGGTGGTCGGCCTGGGCGCGACGGAGCTGATGCCCGTCATCCGGGAGGTCGCCGAGGACCTTGCCGAGCGGGCCGAGCGGGCGGGCGTCGAGATCCTGGTGGAGGGGGACGAGACGGCCGCCATCGACGTCCGCCAGCGCATGCTGCGCGTTGTGGTCAGGAACCTGGTCGAGAACGCGATCCGGTACTCGGGCCCCGACACGGAGCTCATGCTCACGGTGCGGCGAGATCCCGGCGTCATAACGCTCCAGGCGGCCGACAACGGGGCGGGCGTGCCGGACGACGCGCTTCCGCGGCTCTTCGAGCGCTTCTACCGCGCCGACCAGGCCCGGGCGTCGCGCGGCACCGGCCTGGGCCTCGCGATCGTCAAGCACATCACGGTGGCCGCCGGCGGGTGGGTGGAGGCCGAGGGCGGCCGGGGTCGGGGCCTGGCGATCCGCTGCCGGTTCCCGGCGTAGTGGAGCGCTTGCGCCTTGCCGCACCGAGCGGCCTCCCGCGGCCGCTTGGTGAACGGACGGTTCCAATGGGAGCCTCGGACAGCTTCAGTCGGCTAAATTGGACGGCGCCCGTCCCACGACGCTGAGAGCCGCCCCATCGCGTCGCCCCTGAGAGTCTCGCTGCAGGAGGACCTCGACCAGCTCGAGGCGATGATCCAGGAGGAGGGCGAGCTGGTGCTGCGCTCGCTGCGCGCGGCGGTCAACGCGGTCGCCCAGCGCGACTGCGAGCTCGCCGACGAGGTGATCGCGTTCGACGACGAGATCGACGAGCGCTACCTCGCGGTCGAGCGGGGCGTCGAGGCGCTCCTCGCCCGGCAGGCGCCGACGGCCACGGACCTGCGGAGCGCGCTCGCGATCTCGAAGGTCAACCTGCACCTCGAGCGCATGGGCGACTACTGCGTGACGATCGCGAAGCTCACGAAGCTCTCCGACGGCCTGCCGGACCACCCGGTGCTGCTCGAGTGGCTGGAGGAGATGGGCTCGCGGGCGGAGGAGATGATCAAGGTCGCTCTCGCGGTCTTCGCGAGCCGCGACGCGGAGGGCGCCGAGGTGCTGATCGACCTCGACGAGCTGATCGACCGGACCAACCGCAGGGCCGTCGACCAGGCTTCGGCCGCGGGCAACGACCCGGGCCTGCGCGAGTGGGCGATCCGGATGATCCTGGTCTCACGGTGCCTGGAGCGCATCGGCGACCACGCCGTGGACATCGGCGAGCAGACCGCCTACCTGGTCACCGGGCAGTTCCGCGAGTTCACGGACGCCTCCCACCCCCCGACGTAGGCAGGGCCTGCCGGGTCACTCCACGACGAGGCCGTGGCGCATGGTGTTCTCGGTCACGACCTGGGGCTCGACGAATTGCAGCAGGTAGTCCGGGCCGCCCACCTTCGCGCCGACGCCCGAGCGGCGGTTGCCGCCGAACGGCTGGCGTCCCACGATCGCCCCCGTGATCTGGCGGTTGACGTAGAGGTTCCCCACCGGTGAGCGGGCGACCACGCGCTCGACCGTGCGCGGGTTGCGGGAGTGGATGCCGCCGGTGAGCGCCTGGCGCTGGCCGTCCACCACGTCCAGCGCGGCGTCGACGCTCGGCACCCGCTCGACCGTGAGGACCGGCCCGAAGACCTCCTC
>DATFWK010000117.1:0-2757 GCA_035259345.1 Miltoncostaeaceae bacterium
GGACGCCATCTGCACGACGGCGGCGAGGAAGCGCTCCATCGTCATCGACGGCGTGGCCGAGCCCCGGGCGGAAGTCAACCACGCATCTGCCAATCAGACCAAGGACGGATTGACCCGAGGCTGTCTGGTTGGGTAGTCGCATGCTGCGCCAGACGGCGCGACATGGACGGAGCGAGCAAGTCGGCGATCGGAGCCTGCCTCGCGGTTGCATTCGCCACGGGGATCATCGGCGCGGCGCGCGAGGCGGACGCGCAGGTCTCCCGGGTCCTGTGCCAGCGGAAGAACGGCTCGCTCTACGTCCGGATCGGGTTCTGCGCCAAGAAGGAGACCGAGGTCGACGTCGGGTCGCTCGGCCTGTCCGGCAGCGAGGGACCGGCCGGGGCGCCAGGCCATGACGGGACGCAGGGCGATCCCGGACCGCAGGGCCCGCAGGGAGCAGCGGGCAATCCGGGTGCTCCGGGCGCCCAGGGGCCGACCGGTCCCCCGGGACCGCCCGACGGGCCGCCGGGGCCGACCGGGCCGATGGGCCCGACCGGTCCGGTGGGTGCCACCGGCGACCTGGGGCCCCAAGGACCGATGGGGCCGCAGGGTGCGCTCGGTCCTGTGGGTCTGACCGGCGGACAGGGGCCCGTCGGTCCGACCGGACCGCGGGGTGACGTCGGCCCGCAGGGCGGCACCGGTCCACTTGGCCCGATGGGACCGCTAGGCCCGACGGGACCGCTCGGCCCGACGGGCCCCCTCGGCCCGACCGGCAACCGGGGCCCCCAGGGCATCCAGGGCGACGTCGGACCGTTGGGGCCCACGGGCTCTACGGGCGGCACCGGGCCGATCGGCCTGACGGGCGCGCAGGGTCTCCAAGGTCTGCAGGGTGACCGGGGGCCGCTCGGTCCTCAGGGTGACGTCGGGCCTACGGGGCCGAAGGGCGCCCCGGGCACGGCGACCGCCTGGCAGATGTCCAAACCGTCCGTGGGCCTTCCGTCGGGCGCGGTGGTGGGTCCCCTCTCGCTGGGAGCGGGCAAGTACGTCGTGATGGCCAAGCTCCAGGCGGTCAACAAGGGCGGAGGCAACCTGGTCGTGATGTGCGACCTGCTGCAGGACTCCACCACGATCGACTCGACCGACGCCAACGTCGGCGCGGGGGCGATCCGCCCAATGATGCTGATGGCGACCGCGACCGTCAGCGGCAACGACAGCTTCTCGGTCTCGTGTCAGACCAACGACCCGGACGGTGAGGCGGACTTCAATCAGCTGATGGCGATCACCGTCGACAGCGTCGTCACCCCCTGACGCAGCATTCTCAGCGCGCCGCGCGCAGCTCTGCGGGCGCCCCGTCGATCGAGGACTGATCGCCGATCGCCGCCGCCAGCGGCGTGAAGCGGCTCCATGCCGCCCTCGCCTCGTCGCGGCGTCCTGCCGCGAGGAGTGCCACCGCGATCTGGTAGTGCGCGCCGTAGTGCGCCGGATCGAGCGCGAGCACGGCCCGGTAGCGTTCGATCGCCGCCGCGCTGTCGCCGAGCCGGTAGGCATACAGCAGCCCGGCGCGCATGCGCGCCTCCGTGCTGGTGGAATCGGCGCTCGCGGCGGCGTCGTAGGCCGCCGCCGCCGCCGCCCACTGGCCGCGCTGCTCGAGCAGGCGTCCCTGGGCCAGCCACGCTCCCGCATGGACCGAGTCAAGCCCTGTCGCCTCGCGATACTCCGCGAGGGCCTCGTCGACCCGTCCCATGCGCTCGAGCGCCTCCGCTCGACTGACGCGCGCCAGGGCCAGACCCGGGTTGCAGCGCACCGCCTCGTCCGCCCAGCGGAGTGACGCGGCGGCCTCGCCCTCACGTGCGGCCAGCGCGCTCAGGTTGAGCTGGACATAGGCGTAGCAGGGGCTCAGCCGGTGGGCCTCCAGGAGCAGCGTTCCTGCCTGCGCGAGGTCGCCGCGCGTGAGAGCGGCGTGTCCGGCGTTCATCCAGGCGCGCGCGTTGCGGGGCGCCTTCTCGGTCGCGTCGAGCCAGAGGCGGAGATCGTCCCGCCACACCTCGTTGCGCGCGTGCGTGGTGGCGCCGAGCAGCGTCACGACGAACGTGACCACGACCGCGAACGGCCACGGCGCCGGCGCCGCCAGCCGCCGCGCCGCGGTCCCGGCCGCGAGCCAGAGCCCGAGCGCGGCGATCGTCGCCAGCCCCAGCATCGCGAGATAGGGCCGGTGCTCGTTCACCGGCTCGGCGAGCGGGAAGAAGCTCGACTCGGGCGCGAGCGTCAGCAGGAACCAGATCGCGCCGAAGGCGAAGGCCCGCCGCCGGCGCGCGAGCGACCAGACGATCGCGCCGAGCGCGGCGAGGACCAGCAGGCTGCCCCAGGCCTGCACGTCCAGCAACGAGCGCGCGTAGGGAAAGTCGACGCGATCGATCACCAGGGCGTCGGGCCACACGAAGAGACGCAGGTAGTAGACGAGCGCCGACCACTCGGTCATGAAGTAGGTCCACGGCGTCATGCCGGGCTGCCGGGCGGTGGCGAGCACCCACGGCGGCAAGAGGAGCCAGCGATACACGAGGCCCGCCACCGCGACGATGGAGAGCACCGCGATGAATCTCCACGGCACGGGACGGCGGCGATAGGAGGGGGCGACGAGCCGGTGCATGAGCACGGCCAGCGGTAGCGTGACGGCGATCGATTTGGTGAGCATCGCACACGCTGCCAGCACGACGGAGAGCACGCGATGGTCGCGCGCGGAGGCGTCGAAGGCCGCGAGGTAGAACACCGTGGTCAGGA
>DATFWK010000118.1:0-4335 GCA_035259345.1 Miltoncostaeaceae bacterium
CAGGCGCTTCGCGAGCCGCTTGATCTCCGCGTAGCCGGCGACCTCGTCACGCAGCCGCGCGATCTCCTGCTCCTGCCTGCGCGCCAGCGCCCCGAGCTCGTCGAGCGCCGCGGAGGCCTGCGCCAGCGCCGCCTGGACGTCGCCGCCGCCACCGCTGCGGCGGCCGCGGCCGCTCCCCGCGGCCCCGCGCCGCCGGCGCGGGCGCAGCGGCGCTCCCCGCTGGCGGGCGATGCGGTAGTAGTTCGCCGCGACCGTGCCCGGCCGCCGCCCCGTGCGCTCCGAGATGCGCTGGAACGCCTCGCTGCGGTTGATGCCCTCGTCCGCGACGAGACGCTCGACTTCCTCGAAGATCTCGGTACCGACGGTCCCGCGGCCCCCTTCGGCCTCTGTCATACGCGCTCCATTCCGACGTCTCACGAATCCGTGTTCGCGCGGAATCTATGTTGACGACGCGTATTACACAAGCTTCGGCGGTGCGGCTTTTAATGTCACGTACAGATGACACACAGCCTGCGTGTCAATCCGCGGGCATGCGCTCCTCGGCGGGCGCGAAGAACAACGCCATGGTCGCCGTGAACCCATGGAGGAAGGTACGGCCGCCCACGGGGCCGATCTCGCCGTTGCAGAACATGCCCGCGAAGGGCGGATCGGCAAGCTCATCACGAACGCATGTGGCGTCATGGTCGGCGATCTCGAACATGTGCGTCCCGCGTCCGTTGCACGTGAAGATGAGCCCGCCGGCGGGCGCAAGTGCGCCACCATATGTGGAGCGCGCAGAGCGAAGCACCGCCCGCAGGTCCTCGTCCGCCGACTCGGCGTCACGCACATGAAGTCTGAACGTCTGCCCGATGCGTACGCGCTCGCCGATGTAGATCGCCCCCGTGTCGGCGTCACGTCCGACGATGCCCCGCACCAGGAAGTCGCCGCGCTCGTACTCGGGCTGGTTCTCGTCGATGACGATGCCGGCGAGCAGCGGCTGGTGGATCAGCCGCCGCTCGTCCTGCCCGAGCTCCTGGACCACCTCGCTGAGCTTCTCGAACGCGGGCCGCCCGGCCAGCTCGCCGACCACCGAGCCGCCGCCCGCCGTGATCACCATGTCCGGCCCGAGCGGCGCGCACCCCTGCGAGACGACGGCCATCATCGGCGCGCCTGCGACCGCGACGCCGATCGCGCCGTCGCGCAGCACCTCGCCGTCGAGGAAGAGGCGGTGCGCCCCTGGGCCCGCGCCCCCGGAGGCGAGGCCGCCGACCAGCACCGGCCCGCCCGCGTCGTTCAGGGCGCCGGCCAGGCGGTCGGAGCGGAACGTGTACGGGTCCGCGAGCAGGAGCACCGGCGGGTCGCCGCCCGAGCCTCCGTCGAGCTCCTCCGGCCAGCCGGTGAACGGGAAGCCGTCGTCGACGCCGGTGTCCTCGATGCGGAAGGGCGTGACGGTCGCGCCCGGGAGGCGCGCGCACCAGACCGCGAGCGCCGGCCCGGCCTCGATCTCGCGGCCCGCGCCGACCACCGCCTCCGTCGTGCAGCCGATCAGGTGCTGCGGCTCGATCAGCTCCTCGAGGACGGCCAGGACGGCCTCGCCGTCCTCCGCGATCGCGGGCGAGGCGAAGACGGCGGCAAGCGTCGTCTCGCCCCGGCGGATCGTGGCCGCGATCCGCGCGGCGGCCTCGCGCGCGGCGGCCTCCGGGTCCGATTCGGTGGAGACGGCGACGGCGAACCGCGGCGTGGCGACCATGGTTGCAGTCTCGCGCATCATGTTCCGTTCTGCCCCCGGGGTTGACCGGGGCACGCGAGGTTTGCAAACTGCGCACCGCACACACCGCACGGGCAAGGGCGCCACCTTTGCTCACGCTCGCGAGCCACCCTCGGGTGGCTCGACGCGTTTCCGGGCCCGTCTCCTCAGTCCGCGTCGGCGTCCGGCCCGGGGGCCGGCTGCCACTCGAACGGGTCGAGCACGGCGCGCGCCTCGTCCGCCCGGTCCTCGGGGACCATCAGCTCCCGCGGCCCGCCGGCCAGCATGTCCGGCACGTCGACGCCGCCCGTGCGCCGGAAGAAGACCGGGATGCCGGCCTGACGGAGGATCTCGGCCAGCATCTCCGCCTCGGGCTGGTGGCGGGCCCAGGCGACACGGACCCACCGGGGCTGCTCCTCCTCGCCACGCCCGCGGCCGAAGAGCCTCACGGGATCGTGACCGGCCGCGGCGGCGGACGGCTCGGCGGCCGGCCCATGAGGAACGGCTTGATCAGCGCCAGCCCGGCGAGGAACCCGCCGACGTGGGCCCAGTATGCGACGCCGCTCCCGCCCTGGCTTTGCCCGGCCGCGTAGAGGAACTGGAACAGGAACCAGGCGATGATCACGAACCACGCCGCGAGCCGCAGGGGGATGAAGAAGACGAGCGTCCAGACCCTGGCGCGGGGATAGAGCACCAGGTACGCGGCGAGGATCCCCGAGATCGCGCCCGAGGCGCCGATGAGCGGCGTGGAGTCGGACGAGGTGACGAGCGACTGCACGAGCCCGGCCGCGATCCCGCACAGCACGTAGAAGGGCAGGAAGCGCACGCGACCGAGGCGGTCCTCCACGTTGTTGCCGAACACCCAGAGGAACAGCATGTTCCCGAGCAGGTGCAGCCAGCCGCCGTGGACGAACAGGCTCGTGAGGAGCGCGAGATAGCGGGGGTGGCGCTCGTTCAGCTCCTCGCAGGCCGGGATGACGCGCCCGTCCGGCAGCTGCGCCGGCTCCACCTGCCGGTCGCCGTGCAGCAGCCGGTCGGGGATCAGGCCGTAGGAGCACGCCAGCCCCTGCTGGCTGTTCGCCGCCGCGTAGTAGACGCCGTTCTGGGCGCCGACTCCGGACGGCCCCTCGGGTCGCTGCAGCTGGAAGACGAACACCGCGACGTTGAGCACGATCAGGAGCACCGTGAGGATCGGGAAACGCTGCGTGGGGTTCTCGTCGAGGAGCGGGAGCACGTCGCCCGGAATAGTGCCCTGGACCGGCGCTCGAGGAGCACGCCGGCATGACCCACGCCGACGTGCGCGTCCTCGAGGGCCTCGCCGCCCGGGCCTGGCCCGCGCTCCTCGCCGAGCCCCTGGACGGGTGGACGCTCCGGTTCTCCGTCGGGGCCGGCCGCCGCGCCAACTCGGTCCTGCCGCTGGACGCCGGGGAGGTCCTTGGCCTCGGCGAGCGGATCGGCGCGGGCGAGCGCTTCTACGCCGCACGCGGTGTCCCGGCGCGCTTCCAGGTGAGCCCGGCCGCGACGCCGCCCGGCCTCGAGAAGGCGCTCCGCCGCCGCGGCTATCGCATCGACGCCCCCACCGACGTGCTCGTCGCCGACCTGGACCAGCTCGCGAGGGAGGCCAGCCCGCGGGCCGCCGCAGTGGCCATCCGCAGCGCGCCGGACCGTGCCTGGCTGGAGGCATGGGAGCGCGGCGGCCCCTCGGCAGAGGCAATGCTCCGGCTCGTGCCGCATCCTTCGGCGTTCGCGAGCCTGGCCGGCGGGGACGGCGCGGAAGCCATCGGGCGGGGCGCCGTCGAGGGCAGCTGGCTCGGCGTCTTCGACATGGCGACCCGGCCGGGCGCGCGGCGGCGCGGGGCTGCGACCGCTGTCCTGGCGGCGCTGGCGCGCTGGGGCCGGGAGGCCGGCGCGCGCCGCGCATACCTCCAGGTCGAGACGGCCAACGAGGGGGCACGCGCGTTCTATGCCCGGCTCGGCTTCGCGCGCCACCACGGCTACCGCTTCCTCGTGCGGCTCCCGGCCTGATCCGGGCGGCAGTACGCTTCGGCCATGCTGGGGGCGCGCGCCCGCGTCGTGGTCCTCGCCGCGTCCCTCGCCGTGGCGAGCGCCGCCGCGGGGGCTGGCACCGCCCCGCCGCCGACCGGCGGGCTGATCGCGTTCGACCGGCAGCTCGGGGAGGCGAGCTGGGCCATCGGGCTGATCGGGCCCACGGGCGGCGCAGCGCGCCTGCTGCAGCTGCGGGTCCACGGCGGCCACGACCCGGCCTGGTCGCCGGACGGGCGCAGCATCGCCTTCGGCAGCTGGGGGTTCGCCGACGGCGGCATTCCCGACGGCATCTGGGTCGTCGACGCCAACGGCCGCGGGCTCCGCCGGGTCGCGACCGCGGACGACCCCAGCGACCCGACCTGGTCGCCGGACGGGCGCCGGATCGCCTTCTCCGCCACCGGCATCCAGGGCGCCGGCTGCTGCGTGCGGAAGGTGTACGTCGTGGACGCGCGCGGCAGCCGCCTCCGTCAGGCGATCGCCCGCCCCAGGCTGCACGTCGACGAGCCGGCCTGGTCGCCGGACGGGCGCAGCATCGCTGTCCGCGTCCGCTCGCTCTTCGCCGC
>DATFWK010000119.1:0-3043 GCA_035259345.1 Miltoncostaeaceae bacterium
TCCGCTCGTACTCGCGGATCTCCGGAAGCACCTCCGACGAGGCGCTCACGTGCAGCCCGGGCACGCCCGCGCGCAGGGCCTCCGCCACCCGCCGCTCGTGCGCTGGGTAGGCGTAGGAGTGGAGGAGGCCGACGCAGGCCGCCTCCGCGCCGCTGGCCGCGACCGCCGCGACCGCGCGCTCCAGCGAGGGCTCGTCGAGCGGCACGAGGACCCCGTCGGGGCCGGCGCGCTCGTGCACCTCGAATCGGCGCTCGCGCGGGACGAGGGGCGGGGGATGGGCGACGTCCAGGCGGTAGAGGTGGGCCCGGTCCTGGCGGCGGAGCTCGAGCAGGTCGGCGAAGCCCTCGGTCGCGACGAGGGCCGTGGGCGCGCCGCGCCCCTCGAGCAGCGCGTTGGTGCCCACCGTCATCCCGTGGGCGAAGCGGGCCACGTCACCCGGCCCGAGGCCGGCGTGCTCGAGGGCGGCGAGCACGGCCTGGATCACCCCGACGCCCTGGTCGTCCGGCGTCGAGGGGACCTTCGCGGTGGACATCCGCCCGGCGTGCACGACCACGGCGTCGGTGAACGTGCCGCCGACGTCGACGCCGACGAGCGCTCCCCCGGGGTTCTCCGCCGCCGCCATCGGCTGGCGAGTGTAGTGCGCCGGCCGGGCGCCGCCGGGCCTCGCGCGGCGGGCGGCCGCTAGCGTGACACCACCAGACGAGGAGGGAACGGATGATCCGCCTGTACCAGCTGGAGCGCTGTCCGTGGTGCGCCGCCGCGCGCCAGGCGCTGGCGAACGTCGAGGTCGAGTACGAGAAGGTCGAGGTGCCCCGGGACCGATCGCAGCGGACCGATGTGATCGAGCTCAGCGGCCAGCCGCTCGTGCCCACCATCCTGGACGGCGACACGGTCGTCTGGGACTCGCGGCGCATCGTCCGGTACCTGTACGAGACCTACGGCGGCAGGGCGCGCTCGGGCTCGGCGAGCGAGCTGCCGGACGACGTCGGCGGCATCAGGAAGCTGCAGACCGCCGGGGCCTGAGCCCGCGGGCCCGGCCTACGGGCTCACTTGCGCCGCGAAGGCGCCCGGATAGGTCGGGCGCAGCTTCGTGGCCTGCTGCTGGGCCTGGGCAGCAGAGGTGTAGGTGCCGGAGAAGACCACCCAGTAGCCCGGCTTGAGGCTCGAGAAGTTCGAGGAGAAGAGCACGCCCGCGGGCTCGCCCGTCGCGCGCACCTGAGCGGCGAAGGCGTCGGCCGAGGACTGGCTGCTCTTGACCGACGACAGGATCGCCGTGAAGCCGCTGGTCCCGGCCGGCCAGTCGCCGGTGCCGGACGAGGCCGACCCGCCCGACGAGCCGGACGACGACGAGCCCGAGCCGGCGCCGGAGGGCGGCGCCGTGGTCGTCTCGACGCCCGAGGTGCTCGTGTCGACGCCGGAGGTGTCCACGCCGCTCGTGTCCACCCCGGTGGACGTCGCGGCGCCGCCGGACGTGTCGATGCCCGTCGTGACGTCGACGCCGGTGTCGACGCCGCCCGACGTGGACGTGCCGACGCTCGTGTCCGTCGGCAGCGTCGACGTCGTGGTGGTGTTCGTTGCGGTCGTCGCGACCGCCACGGACTGGGTGTTGTTGTCCTCGTTGGCGATGCTGTACGCGAGGATCCCGGCGCCGATGCCGAGCACCGCGAGCCCGAGCGCGATGATGGGCGCCGGCCCGAGCGGCTTCCTGAGCGGCGGGGCCAGCGGGGTGGGGGTGCCGCACTCGAGGCAGTAGGTCTGGTCCGGCTCGAGGTGCGCGCCGCAGACCGGGCAGTTCGGTGGCACCTCGCCCGCCCCTGCGGGCGCGGGCGGCGGCTCGGCCCCGGCCTCGGGCGCGGGCGGCTGCTCGGCGCCGTCCGCCTCGTCCGGGGGAGGCGGCTCGTGCCCCTCCGGCCCGTCCGGGACGGGCGGCTCGTCGCTCGTCACCCGTGCTCCTCCGGCTTGGTCTCGTCAGCGATCACCGCGGTGTCCTGCGAGCCCGCCTCAGCCTCGGGCACCGCGATGCGCGCGCCGCAGCGGTAGCAGAAGTGCGCGTCGGCCTGGAACGGCGCCCCGCAGCTCTGGCAGTGGCCGGCGACCTCGGGGCCGGCGTGGGCGCCGGCCGCGCCGCGCGGCCGCCGCGTGCGGCGCTCCTCCTCGATCTCCGCCAGCTGGGCGTCGATGGTGACGACGCGGGCGTCGATCTCCATGACCTCGTTGGCGCGCAGGTGCATGACCCCGTCCGGCAGCATGCGCCGGCGGCCGAGCTCGACCGCCAGGCCGCCCAGGTGGTAGACGGTCTCCTGCCTGCGGCTCCACAGGTCCTTGCGCTCGCGCCGCAGCTCGGAGGGACGCTGGCGCGGCGGCGTCGGTGTCGGCGCCGGGAACGTCGCTGTCTCGCCGCCGATCGGGCCGGTCGGCTGCGCGAGCTCGTGATGCTCGTCCACGATCTGCCCGGTCTGCTCGACCTCCGGCGGATCGTCCACCGGAGGCGCCTCGATGGGCCGCTCCTCGTCGCTCACGTGCGGATGGGACCTCGTCGCTTGGCCGCGTGCTCGCGTAGTTTAGTGCTTGCTCGCGGAAGTCCTGCTCACCGGCGCGCGCAGCGGCCCCGTCGTCGCGGCCTGGGTGACCATGTGGTTACGATCCCACCGATAGACGGTGGTCGAGACCCTGCTCGGACAGCACGGCCGGTCACCGGCCGACCAGAGCGGCAGGCGCTGGACGATCCTCCCGGCGACGATCGCGACGTCGGCCGCGAAGACGTCGTTCACGGGCATGACGTCCCGGACGCGGCCGTCCACGAGCGCGTAGACGAAGTAGGCGACCGTGCCGGCGGCCCCGCCCGATCGCACCTGGACCAGCGCGTCCGGGCGGCCGTCGCCGGTCACGTCGCCGTAGCTCACGAACCGCGGGCTGACGCCGGCGCCGGCGACCCGCGGGTGGCGCGCGAGCGCCCGGATGTCCGGGGACGCGGCGACGTCGCGGATGACGAGCGCGCGGGGATCGAGGCTCGCGACGTCGGGGGGCGGCGGGGCGGGGGGCG
>DATFWK010000120.1:0-7221 GCA_035259345.1 Miltoncostaeaceae bacterium
CGCGGGAAGTGCGACACCGCGACGCCCGCCCCGAGCGTGCCGCTGCGAAAGGCCGCGCGCGAGGTGGTGCAGGCGAGCGCCCCCTGCGTGCGGCCGTGGAAGCCGCCGCGGAAGCAGACGACGCCGGGCCGTCCGGTGAGCTCGCGCGCCATGCGGATGGCAAGCTCGTTGGCCTCGCTGCCAGAGGCGCAGAAGAGGAAGCTGTCGATGGCGCCGGGCGCGATCTCGCCGAGGCGTGCCGCGAGCGCGCTCATGGGCGCGTGCCCGAAGACCCCGCCGGAGTGGGCGAGCTCGGCCGCCTGGCGCTGGACGGCCGCCACCACCGCCGGGTGGCCGTGGCCGAGGTTCAGCGTCGCGATGCCGGACGTGAGGTCCAGGTAGCGGCGGCCATCTGCGGCCTCGACCCAAGAGCCCTTTGCGCGGACGACCTCGATGTCGATCATGCGCGGCTGGGCCGGACCGACGGCTCCGTGCTGCACCACGAGGCGAGGGGAGGGCTCGGCGGCCACTTGGAGGTGAGGACGGCCCGTGACGATCATGGGACGACGTTAGGCAGCCACGTCTCCCCGGCCATCGGGAGTTCTTCCCATCTTCAGGACAGCGGCTTTCCATTCGATGGTCGCCACGCGAATGGGCATCGCGCTCCGGACGTCCACCGTCCACGCGGCCCCCGCAAGGGCAAGCAAACCGGCCCGCCGTCTCGCATCGTGAGCTAGCGTCCTAAGACCACATAGCGGAGCCGTGACTTCGAGGTTTTGGAGTTCTACGCTGTCGGGCCCAGGGAGTGAGGTCTTGAAGCGAGCTTTGCCAGACCAGGCAGCGGTGTGGCAGAGCGGTCGAGGGCGCGGCAGTGAGCGGTCGCCGCGTGTCGAGCCGCTCGCCAATCAGCCATTCAGCATCCGCGTGCTGGTCGTGGACGACTTCCCGCTCGCCCGAGCGGGCGTCCGCCGGGTGCTCGCCGCCGAGCCCGGCATCGAGGTCGTCGGCGAGGCCGCGAACGGCGAGGAGGCGCTGCGGCTCGCAGCCGAGCTCGCGCCGGACGTCGTGACGCTCGACCTCTACATGCCCGGCATGAGCGGGATGGTGGTGCTCGAGACCCTCCAGCGCGAGGCGCCCTCCGTCCGCATCCTCATCGTCTCGGCGTCGGAGCGGGCCGAGATCGTCCTCGACGCAGTCGCGGCCGGCGCGGCCGGCTACATCACCAAGCGCTCGACGCCCTCCGAGGTCCGCCAGGCGGTCCGCACGGCCCACACGGGCGGCACGATCGTGAGCCCGGAGCTCGCCACGGTGCTCATCAAGGAGTACTCGCAGGCCCGAGGCGGGGAGCCGGAGGGGATCAGGGCCCGGCTGGGAACCCGTGATCGCGAGATCCTGCGGCTGCTGTGCGCCGGCAATACCGACCGCGAGATCGGGCGCATCCTCCACATCTCCGCGCGCACCGTGCAGAGCGACCTCACCCGCATCCGCCAGCGCACCGGCCTCAAGCGGCGCTCGGACCTGGCGAGCTGGGCGGTCCAGCACGCCGTCCTCTGAGCCGGTAGCGCCCGCCGCGATCGCCCGCCGCAAACGAGGCCGAAATCCGGGCCGGAGCGGCTAGCCCTCGGCGATCTCGAACTCCGACTCGGTCCCCGTCAGGCGCATCAGCCGCACGACGGCCTCGCCGGGGACGATCGCCAGCCGCCGGCCGTCGGTCCTCGCCCGCCGTGTGGTCATGAGCAGGAGATGCAGGCCCGAGGAGTCGCAGAACTCGAGCTGACGAAGGTCGAGCGTCAGCGGCCGGCGGCCGGCCGCGGCCGCCGCCTCGGAGAGAGCGAGGCCGGCGACACCGACGCCGTCGAGGTCCAGCTCGCCGCGGAAGACCAGGCGCGGGGCCGGCCCGTCGGCCATCCACCTGATCTGGAGGAGGTCCTCGGTCGCGGGCGGCCGCCGGAGGCGCCACGGCCCGAGCCCCTCCATCGAATCCGACCCCGCGTTCACCATGCGATCCCCGTCACCGGCGGTCGGGACCGTCGCATCGCCGGGTGCCCCGGTCAAGCGGTCCTCGCGCCCTGCCCTGAGGTCACCGGGCCGCGCGCGGATGACGGCCCGCGGGCCACGCGTGCGTTTCCCGAATTCCGTGCGGTTCCCCGCGCCGTCAGCCGGGGTGCTACCCGGCTGACCCGCGGGCAAACCGGATGCGGGCGGCCCCGCCCGGGCCGGCGGCCGGGGCCTCCGCTCCCTGCCCTCAGGCCCGGGCGACGGCGCCCTGGGCGAGGCGCTTGCGGATCGACTCGACCTTGCGGAGCGTGCTCTCCTCCTGCCGGAGATTGCGCTGCAGGAGGTCGACCATCCGGCCGCCGTCCATCTGCTCGGCCATCGTGATGAGGCCGGTGTAGGCCGCGATCTCGTAGTGCTCGGTTCGGGCCGCGGCGCCCGTGAGGAACATGTCGCAGATCTCCTGCGACGGGTCGTGGCCCTTCATGAACTCGTCGTGCTCGGCCTTGATCCCCTCGATGCCCGGGCACTTCTGGGCCTTCGGCTTCTCGCCGAGCTCCTCGATGAAGAGCTCCCGGGGGTCGGCCATCTTCTGAGCCATTCGTCTTACCTCTCACGTTCATGGCGGCCCGAGGAGGGCCGCCCGGCCTGGAGCGCAGGGCCCGCCGGGGCGGGCCGCGGCTGCGTTCGTCTCCGGGTGCCCACGGCGGCCGATCCGAAACGGGCACCGGCGGGCCGACGGCACGAGCGCTCGGTGCGGGAAAATGTGTTTTGGATTCGTAAGCATCCGGGTCCGGCGTCGTGGTCACTTAGAGGGGCCGCTGTCGACGCGAGAGCCGGTGGGGGAGGATGTGGCTGAGATCGTCATGGACGCCGTGGACGTGGGGGTGTCGCGGTTCGAGTGCTTCATGGTCGAGCTCGAGTCCCGGCAGGCCGTCGGCGACGGCCGGCTCGAGGAGATCCGGGAGCTGGTCGCCCGCGAGGGCGGCTCGAGCCCGGACGTCGGTCTCAGCCCGGAGGGGCGGCTCCGCGCCAGGTTCCAGCTGCGTGCGGAGACCTCGTGGCAGGCGCTCCAGCTCGGAGTGGTGATCATGGGCAGCGTCCTCACCGCGCTGCCGCTGGAGCGCGACTACCGCCATCTGCGCGCTTACCCCAACCCCGGGGCCTGCGCCTGCGGCTGAGGAGCCGCGCCCCGACGGGGCGCGAGCGGCCCGATTGATTGGCGCGGCCCGGCCTGTGATGGTGTCGCCCGGAAGGCCGGGGGGAAGGCGACGACGATGGATCACGCGACGGGAGCACCACTTGCCCGGGTTCCCCCCGGGCTGCCGTTCGTGGCCGTCCTGGTCCACGACGAGACCCGGATGACCGTCGCGCTGCGCGGCGAGCTCGACCTCGCCACCGCCGAGGGGGCGAAGGCGGCGCTGTTCATGGGCGAGACGGCGGCCGGTAAACGCCAGCTGGTCGCCGACCTCCGCGAGCTGACGTTCTGCGGCTCGGTCGGGCTCAGCCTCCTCCTCGAGGCCGCCGAGCGTGCCCGGGTCGCGGGCCGGCGGTTCGCCGTGCTCCCCGGCCCGGTCGTCCGGCACGTCTTCCAGCTGGTCGCGCTCGGCGACCAGGTGGAGATCATGGAGGACGCCGGCAGGCCGCGAGGACCCGCCACGTAGCACGGTCACGGCCGGTACGGTGCGACCCCGTGGGCATGCGGACGCGCATCCGGCTCCTGCTCGCCGACGTCGACGGCACGCTCGTGACGCAGGACAAGGCGCTCACGCCGCGGGCCGTGGAGGCCGTGCATCGCCTGCACGACGCCGGCATCGTGTTCGCGCTGACCAGCGGCCGCCCCCCGCGGGGCATGGCCATGCTCGTGGAGCCACTGCGGCTCCAGGGGCCGATCGCCGCGTTCAACGGCGGCGAGGTCGTGAACCCGGACATGTCGGTGATCCAGCAGCGCGAGATCCCGGGCGACCTCGTCCCGCAGGTCATCGCGATGCTGGGCTCCTCCGGGCTCGACGTCTGGGTCTACCGGGGGACGGACTGGCTGGTGCGCGACCCCGGCGCGCCGCACGTCGACAGGGAGGCGAGCACCGTCCAGTTCCAGCCCACGGTCGTCGAGAGCTACGACGGCATCGAGGACGGGGTCGCGAAGATCGTCGGGGTGAGCGACGACCACGACCTCGTGGCGTCGGTGGCGAGCGCCGCCCACGACCGGTTCGGGGACCACGTCTCGGCCGCGCGCTCGCAGCCGTACTACCTGGACGTGACCCACCCCGAGGCCAACAAGGGCCACGTCGTGGCGTTCCTCGCCGAGTGGTACGGGATCGCGGAGGCGGAGATCGCCACCATCGGCGACCAGCCGAACGACGTGCTGATGTTCGCCCGCTCCGGGCTCTCGATCGCGATGGGGCAGAGCGACCGCGACGTGCAGCGCGCGGCCCGCCGCGTCACGGCGTCGAACGAGGAGGAGGGCTTCGCGATCGCGGTCGAGCGGTTCATCCTCGGCGCGGGGGGCGCCCCCGGCGCCTAGCCGGCCCGGCGGACCTCGACGCGGTCGCCGCGCCCGATCACGATCTCGGCGACCATGGCGGCGGGGAACAGGCCGTGCTCGACCACGCCGGGCGTCGCGGCGAGCCGCGTCGCGAGCTCGGCCGGGTCGCCCACGTCGCCGATGTAGTCGGCGATCACATTGCCGTCGGGGCTGGGCGGGGCGTCACGGATGCGGACGGCGCCGAGGCGGCCGAGCGTGGCGGCGAGTCCGTACTTGAGCAGCTCCAGGGGGACCGGTGGCGCGAGCCGCTCGACGAGCTTGTCCGAGGACACGATCACCACGAAGCGGTCCGCCGCGGCGGCCACCACCTTCTCGCGGGTATGGGCACCGCCGCCGCCCTTCACGACCCAGCCGTCAGCGGCGACCTGGTCGGCGCCGTCGATCGCGATGTCAAGCCTCGGGAGGGCGCCGGCGCCGCTGAAGGGCTCGACCGGCAGCCCGAGGCCTCGAGCCGCCCGCTCGGTCGCCGGCGACGTGGCGACGCAGCGCAGCGTGAGGGCCCGCGCGGCCAGCGCCGGGAGCAGGAAGGCCACGGTCGAGCCGGTGCCGAGGCCGACGAGCATGCCGTCCTCGACCAGCTCCGCCGCCGCCTCGGCGGCGAGCCGCTTCTCGCGGTCGATCGCCATCGCGCCGGGACGCTATCCGGGCGCCTCACGGAGCCGCCGACGGCGTCTAGCCTTCCGGGCCGTGGGCCCCGACCCGGCATCAGGGAACGAGGCGGCGCTGCCCCCGGCGCGTCTGCTCGGGAAGTCCGCGCTCGTCACGGGCGCCGCCAAGGGCATCGGCCGGGCGACCGCGGAGCTCTTCGCGGCGGAGGGCGCGCGGGTCGTCGTGAGCGACATCGACCGGGAGGGGCTGGACCGGCTCCGCGAGCGCCTCGAGGGCCGGAGGGCCGAGGTCGCCGCCGTCGTCGGCGACGTCTCGAGGCCCGACGACGCGAGGAGCATGGTGCGTACGGCCGTCGAGCGTTACGGGCGGCTCGACGTGCTGGTGGCGAACGCCGGCGTGATCCCGCTTCGCACGATCACGGAAGCCACGCCCGACGACTGGGACGAGGTCATGGCGGTCGACGGCCGCGGGATGTTCCTGTGCTGCAAGTACGCCATCGAGGAGATGCTGGCGACGGGCGGTGGGTCGATCGTCTGCCTGTCGTCGATCTCGGGCATGGCCGGCCAGCGGGGCCAGTCGACCTACGGGCCGGCGAAGTTCGCCGCCTCCGGGCTGACGATGCACCTGGCGGTCGAGTGGGCCGAGCATGGCATCCGGGTGAACGCCGTCGCGCCGGGCACGATCAACACGGAGCGCGTGCAGGCCCTCCCGCTGGAGCCCGGTGGAAGCGAGTACGTCGCGGAGATGGAGCGGATGCACCCGATGGGCCGGCTCGGGGAGCCGGAGGAGGTCGCCCAGGCGATCGCCTTCCTGGCGTCCGATCAGGCCTCGTTCATCACGGGCGCGATCCTGCCGGTCGACGGCGGTTACCTCGCGCGATGAGCGGCGGGCCCGCACGCCCGTGAGGTCCGAGGGCGTGCGGTCGCCGCCGTCGCGCGGCTAGCCTGCCGTCGATGCCCATCGCGACGACCACGCAGTACGCCGCGATGCTGGACGCGGCGGCGTCGGGCGGGTTCGCGTTCCCCGGGGTGAACGTGTCGTCCTCCCAGACGCTCAACGCCGCCCTGCGCGGGCTCGCCGACGCGGGGTCCGACGGGATCGTCCAGGTGTCGACAGGGGGCGCCGAGTACCTGTCGGGGCAGGCCGGCGACATGGTGGCGGGGGCACGCGCCTTCCAGGCGTTCGCGCGCGAGGTCGCCGCGAACGCCCCCGTGCTCGTCGCCCTGCACACGGACCACTGCCCGCCGGACAAGCTCGACGGCTTCCTCAGGCCGCTGCTGGCCGAGTCGGTGGAGCGCCACCGCCGCGGCGAGGAGCCGCTGTTCCAGTCCCAGATGTTCGACGGCTCGACGCTGCCGCTGGAGGAGAACCTTCGGATCGCCGCCGATCTGCTCGAGCGGTGCGCCGGCGCGAACGTCGTGCTCGAGGTCGAGTGCGGGGTGGTCGGCGGCGAGGAGGACGGCCTGCGGGCGGACGCGCCACGTGAGCGCCTGTACACCACCAACGAGGACCTCCTGCGCGTTGCGGAGGTGCTCGGGACCGGCGAGCGGGGGCGCTACCTGCTCGCGGCGACCTTCGGCAACGTCCACGGCGTCTACCAGCCGGGCAAGGTCGAGCTGCGGCCGAAGGTGCTGGCCGACGGGCAGGCCGCGCTCGCCGCCGCCCACCCCGGCGCCCGCTTCGACTACGTGTTCCACGGCGGCTCGGGCTCCCGTCCCGACGAGATCCGGGAGGCGATCTCCTACGGCGTCGTGAAGATGAACATCGACACGGACATGCAGTACGCGTTCACGCGCGCGACCGCCGGCCACATGTTCGTCCACTACGACGGCGTCCTGAAGCTCGACGGCGGCGTGGGCCAGAAGAAGGCCTACGACCCGCGCTCCTGGGGCCGCGAGGCGGAGGCGGCGATGGCCGCCAGGGTCGCCGAGGCATGCCGTGAGCTCGGCTCGGCGGGCAGGAGCCTGCTGCGGTCATGAGCGCGGCCGGCAACGACCCGATGGTCATCGTCGGCGCGGGCCTGACCGGCGGCAACGCCGCGGCCACGCTGCGCGATGAGGGCCACTCCGGGCGCATCGTGCTCATCGGCCGGG
>DATFWK010000121.1:0-9560 GCA_035259345.1 Miltoncostaeaceae bacterium
TGCACAGCGATCGAAACGGACTCAACCGAGGTAGGTGGTAGCCGCCGGGCCCACCCGCTAGCTTGTGGCGTCCGCCCGGCCCCGGCAGACGAACGGAGGCTCCGATCGGGTTCCTGAGCTACGTCACGGGCTTCGGCGGCCGAGATATGGCCGTCGACCTCGGCACCGCGAACACGCTCGTCTACGTGCGCGGTCGCGGCATCGCGCTCTCCGAGCCGTCGGTGGTCGCGATCGACCACCGCACGAACGAGGTGCACGCTGTCGGCATCGAGGCCAAGCGCATGCTCGGCCGCACGCCGGGCAACATCAGCGCCATCCGGCCGCTGAAGGACGGCGTGATCGCCGACTTCGACGTGACGGAGCAGATGCTCAAGCACTTCATCCGCAAGGTGCACCAGAACCGCTGGGCGCACCCGCGCGTGGTGGTGTGCGTCCCCTCGGGCGTCACCGGGGTGGAGAAGCGGGCCGTCGTGGAGGCGACCTACTCGGCCGGCGCCCGCGAGGCGCACCTGATCGAGGAGCCGATGGCCGCTGCGATCGGCGCCGGACTGCCGGTGGCCGAGCCGACCGGCAACATGATCGTGGACATCGGCGGCGGCACCACCGAGGTGGCCGTCATCTCCCTCGGCGGCATCGTCGTGGCCCAGTCGATCCGCGTCGGCGGCGACGAGCTCGACGAGGCGATCATCAATTACGTCAAGCGCGAGCACAAGCTGATGATCGGCAACCAGACCGCCGAGGAGGTCAAGCTCGAGATCGGCTCGGCCTACCCCCTTCGGGAGGAGGTCCAGGCCGAGATCCGCGGGCGGGACATGGTGTCCGGCCTGCCCAAGACCGTCGTGCTCTCGTCCGAGGACGTCCGCTCGGCGCTCGAGGAGCCGCTCGTCCAGATCGTGGACGCCGTCAAGGCCACGCTCGACAAGACCCCGCCGGAGCTGGCCTCGGACATCATGGACCGCGGCATCATGCTCGCCGGCGGGGGCTCCCTGCTCCAGGGGCTCGACGAGCGGCTGCGCCAGGAGACCGAGATGCCGATCCACGTGGCCGAGTCGCCGCTCACGTGCGTCGCGGTCGGCTCGGGCCGGGCGCTCGAGGAGTTCGAGGTCATGCGCAAGTCGCAGGCCGCAGGCAAGCGACCTCGGGGATCCAAGAAGTATTCCTAGCCCGTCCGCACCTCCGCGCCAGCCTCGGGTCCGTCCGCGCACCGTCGCCGGGGACGCCAGCTCGGGACGCTCGCGGCGGCGGATCGCCGTGCGCCGCACCGTCCTGGTCGTGCTGGTGCTGGTCTCCGTGCTGCTGTTCACCGCGTTCTTCCGCGAGGGCGACCGGGGCTTCCTCCACGGGGTGAAGGACACCGCCGGCTCGGCCGTCGCGCCGGTCCAGGACGCCGCGGTGCGGGCCGTGCAGCCGCTGCGGGACGGCTGGGGGTGGACGACCGGCCTCGTCCACGCCCGCTCGGAGCGCGACCGCCTCGCCGCCGAGAACGACCGCCTGCGGGCGCTGATCGTGGCCGACCGGGCCACGCTCGACCGCGCCGAGCGCTTCCGCCGGCTCGCGGCCATCCATGACGACGGCCCGGCCGGCTACCGGCTCGTGGACGGCTCGGTGATCGGGCGCAACCTGATCGACTTCACGCGCCGCGTGGTCCTCGACGTCGGGACCGCCGACGGCGTGATGGACAACTCCCCGGTCGTCGCGCCCACGAAGCTCGCGGGCAAGCCGATCTTCCCGGCGCTCGTCGGCGTGGTGATCTCGGCGCGCAGGAACTCGTCGGTGGTCTCGCTGCTCGACGACGTGGGCACGCCGGTCGGCGCGATCATCCAAGGGGCCTCGAAGCCCCTCGGGCTGCTGAAGGCCTCCGCCTCCGGCTCGCTCACGCTGGAGAAGGTCCCGCGCGAGGTGCCGGCCCACGTCGGCGACGTGGTCGTGACGGGCGGCTTCGGCAACCTGCGGCTGCCCTCCGTGTACCCGCCGGATATCCCGATCGGCGTGGTCTCGAACGTCGGCGGCCGCGAGCCGGACACCTTCCGCACCGTCCAGGTCGACCCGTTCGTCGATCCGGGCAGCCTGCGCGAGATGGCCGTGCTCGCGCCGGTGAGCCCGGTCGCCAAGCGTCGCGCCGAGGCGGGCGGATGAGGGCCTCCCTCTCCGCGGCCCTCGCCGCCCTCGGAGACCTGGTGCGCGGCCGCGGCAACGGCATCCGCGCCGTGGTCGTGCTGGGCGTCGTCGTGGTGCTCCTGCAGGTGACGCTCGTGCCCCGCATCGGCGGCGACGGCTTCGGCGGCACGCCGGACCTGGTCGCGGCCCTCGTCGTGTCGGTCGCCCTCCTGCGCGGGACGCTCGTCGGGGCGGTCACCGGGTTCAGCGCGGGCCTGCTCGTCGAGCTGCTGGCGCCAACCGACACCCTGGGCGTGCTCGCCCTGCTCTACCTCGCGGCCGGGGCGTGGTGCGGGCGCTTCGCCGAGAGCCCCGAGCCGCCCGGGCTGGCCGTCACGCTGGCGCTGGTCGCCCTGGTGGCGGCGCTCGTCCCGGTCGGCGTCGCGGTGCTCGACGTCCTGCGCGGCCAGGAGATCCCGATCGGCTACCTGCTCGGGCGGGTCGCCCTGCCGCAGGCCCTCTTCTCAGCGATCTTCGCGCCGCTGGTCGTGGTGCCGGCCCGGCGCCTGCTCGGCCCGCCGAGGGTCGTCGAGCCGCTCATGGTGCCGCGGTGAGACGGCCGCCGCGCCTCTCCGAGCCCTCGGAGCCGCCGGGGCCGCCGCGCCCGGGCATGGGCCGCGGGCCGTCGCTCACCCCGCGCCTGGCGAAGCGCATCGCGATCCTCGGCGGCATCGTGATGGTCCTCTTCGGCGTGCTCGTCGTGCGCCTGTGGTTCCTCCAGGTCGTGGGCTCGAAGGGGTTCGAGGCGCAGGCCGCCGGCAACCGACTGCGCACGATCGAGATCCCGGCGCCGCGGGGGGACATCGTCGACCGCAACGGGCGAGTGCTCGCCACCAGCCGCCTGGGCTACGACATCGTGGCGCTCCCGGGGGAGCTCGTCGGCCCGGACAACCGCCTGACGGCGCGGGCGCGGGGGACGCTCCAGCGCCTTGGGGAGGCGATCGGAGAGTCGCCGAGGAAGCTCAACGCCAAGGTGCTGCGCGGGGCGGAGACGCCCTTCGAGAGCGTCGTGCTCGAGAGCGACATCTCGGACGCCGTGCGGGTGCCGCTCTCGGAGCGCCTGCGCGAGTTCCCCGGCATCGCCGTCCAGCAGAGCTACCAGCGCTACTACCCGCACGGGTCGCTCGCGGCGCACGTGCTGGGCTACGTCGGGGCGATCTCGCCGAGCGAGCTGAAGGGCTATCGCGCGAAGGGCTATGTCGGGAACGAGATGGTGGGGAAGGCCGGCCTCGAGGCGCGCTACGAGGAGTACCTGCGCGGCACGCCCGGCCGCCGGCAGGTGGAGATCGACGCCTTCGGCGACCCGGTCGGGCCGGTCACCGAGACGCCGCCCCAGCCCGGGCGCGAGCTGCGCGTCTCGCTCGACATCAACGTCCAGAAGGCACTCGAGAACGCGATCCGCACCCAGGTCGAGCTGAAGAGCGAGCAGGGCGGGGGCGGCGGGGGCGTCGTGATGAACCCGCAGAGCGGCGAGGTGCTCGCCCTGGCCTCGTACCCGAGCTTCGACCCCAACGACTTCGTCCGAGGGAACGCGCGCAAGATCCGCATCTACTTCAACCACCCGCGACGGCCGCTGTACGACCGCGTCATCGCCAGCGGCGCCAACGGCTACCCGGCCGGGTCGACCTTCAAGCCCTTCACGGCGATCGCGGCCCTGAACACCGGGTTCCTCAGGACCGACGAGTACCTGAGCTCGCCGAGCGTCGTGAAGCTCTTCGGCACCCCGTTCCGAAACTTCCGCGGCGAGTCGCAGCCGGACCTGCAGGTGCGCCGCGCGCTCGCCGTCTCGAGCGACACGTTCTTCTACCAGGTGGGCGCGAAGATCTACTCCGGCGCCCCGAAGGCCGACCGCCCGGAGGGCCACAACGCGCTCGAGGCCTGGGCCGAGCGGTTCGGGCTCGGCCGGCCGACCGGCATCGACCTGCCCGGTGAGGCCGCCGGGACGGTGCCCGACCTGGCCTGGAAAAAGAAGCACCTGCCGAAGAGCTACGCGTACCGCGACACCTGGCTGCCCGGCGACACGATCAACATGTCCGTCGGCCAGGGCCTGGTGCAGGTGACGCCGATCCAGATGGCGCGGGCCTACTCGGCACTCGTCAACGGCGGGCGCGTGCTCACGCCGACGATCGGCCGGGAGGTCGTGGACCAGAACAGCAACGAGCGGATCTCGGACCTCGAGCGCGGCCGCCCCGAGACCCACCTGCCGCCGATGAACCCCGGCGTCCTGAGCGCCGTCCTCGGCGGCCTCTACGACGTGGCCAACACCGGCGAGGGCACCGCCGCCGGCGTCTTCTCGCCGCTCGGGGCGCAGATCCGGGTCGCGGGCAAGACCGGCACGGCGGAGAACCTCCCGCACCGCGACCACTCGTGGTTCGTGGGCTACGCGCCGGCGGACGACCCGCGCGTGGTCGCCGCGGTCATCATCGAGCGCGCCGGACTCGGCGTCGGCGCCGCCGCCCCGGCCGTCTGCGCCGCGATGGCGTCCGCGCTCACGTTCGACGCCAAGGCCTGTGGCACCGCCGCCACCACGAGGGCGAATTGACGACGCTCGCCCAGACCAGGCGCCTGTCGCTCGGCGACCGCCTGCGCCAGGGCGCGCTCGGGCTCGACTGGGTGCTCCTGGTCACGGCCGTGGCGATCAGCTCGTTCGGCCTCTGGGTGGTCAAGGAGGCCACGCGGGACGACATCACGGGCGACCCCGGCTACTTCTACTTCCGCCAGCTCGTCTACCTGTTCGCCGGCCTCGCGCTGATGGTGCTGGCGGCCGGCGTGGACCTGGAGCGGATCGCGCGGCGACCATGGGCGCTCTGGGGGGCGCTCTGCGCGGCGGTGGCCTTCGTGCTGGCCGTGGGCACCACCGCTCGCGGATCGACCCGATGGATCGACCTCGGCCCCTTCCGCCTGCAGCCCTCCGAGCTCGGGAAGCTCGTGCTCTGCGTCGCCCTCGCCGGCATCGTCGTCCAGCACCGCGACGAGATCGGCTCCAAGCGGCTCAGCCTCATGCTCACCGGCGCCACCGCCGTGCCGGCGGCGGTCGTCTTCCTGCAGCCGGACCTCGGCACCTCGATCGTCTACTTCGTGATCCTCGGGGCCGTGCTGCTGGTGGCCGGCGTGCCCTGGACGCACTTCGCCGCCTTCGCCGCGGTCGTCGCCGTCGGAGCGCTGCTGGTGCTCTGGGTGCTGCCTGCGGCCGGCACGCCGGTGCTGCGCGACTACCAGGTCGAGCGGCTCACGGCCTTCGCCACCAGCGACCGGGGCTCGACGGCCAGCTACCAGCTCGACCAGAGCAAGATCGCGGCCGGCCAGGGCGGGGCCCTCGGCAAGGGCGTCGACGGCGCGACCCAGACCCGCAACGACTTCCTGCCCGAGCACCACACGGACTTCATCTTCTCCGTGGTCGCCGAGATGTTCGGCTTCGTCGGGGCGGCCGGCCTGATCCTGGCGTTCGGCGTGCTGATATGGCGCGGCCTGCGGATCCTGGCCAGAGCCTCGACCCAGCTCGATCAGCTCGTCGCGGGCGCGATCGTGTCGATGCTCGCGTTCGAGGTGTTCGTTAACATCGGAATGACCGTGGGGATCATGCCGATCACCGGAATCCCGCTGCCGTTCATGAGCTACGGCGGCAGCCACACGCTCACCAACCTGGTCGCGGTCGGTCTGCTGCTCGGCATCCATCGCCGGCGCGCGCCCGGGCCGGTTTGAGCGGGAGCCGCGAGGGAGCGCACTAGTGGGCGCGGTGGGGACCCTGGTCCGCGGCGCGACGGTGCTGCGGCCGTTCCTCATGGGCCTGCGGGCGGTCGAGCGCGAGATGGAGCTGGGCGGCGAGATGGCCGTGCTGCAGGGCGAGCCGGAGGCGACGCGGCACCTGCGGGAGCTGATCGGGGTCCACGACGAGGACGCCTTCCTGCCCCCGACCCACGGCGTGCTGGTCTACGCGGCGGTGCCCTCGGTGGACCCGGATCTCGCGGCGTCGGTCCTTGCCGGGCGCAAGCGGGACGGCGGCCGCGTGATCGCCGTGCTCGTCGGCGGCACGTCCGCGCGAGCCCGCATGGCCCGCGCCTTCCTCTCCCACCCGCCGCTGGCGGAGAGCGACCTCGTGCACGCGCGCGCCCTCGACGAACGCGCCCTGCGGGAGATCGCGGCGGCCCTGGGCGACGTGGCGATCGCGACCGCGAGCCGGCACCCCGCTCTCCGCGAGGCCGTTGCCGCCCACCTGATCAACCGCGCCTCCCGGCGGGCCGCCGCGATCGCCGCGATCATGCTGCCCGGCGCCGACATGCCGGCGATCACCCTCGTCCAGGTCGGCCTGATCGCGCGCCTCGCCGCCGTCCACGGCCGCCCGCTCGGCGGCGGCAAGCGCCTCGCCGAGATCGTCGCGGTGGTGGTCGGCGGCCTCGGCTGGCGGTCCGTCGCCCGTCAGACCGTCCGCCTGGTGCCGGGCGCCGGCTGGGCCGCGAAGGGCGCCATCGGCTACTCGGGCACCCGCGCCGTGGGCGAGGCCGCGCGCGTCTGGTTCGCCGAGGGCGGCGACCTCGCGGACGACCCGCTGGCCGGGCTTCGCGCCAGGGTGGAGGCGCGCCGCCGCGGGAAGCCCGGATGATCACGCGCATCCTCGTCTCCGTCGACCGCTTCGAGACCCGGGTCGCCATCACCGAGGGCGACCGCGTGACCGAGTGCCACATCGAGCGGCGCGGGTACCGCTCGGTGGTCGGCCACGTCTGGAAGGGCCGGGTCGAGAACGTGCTCGCCGGGATGGAGGCCGCCTTCGTGGACGTCGGCCTCGACAAGGGCGGCTTCCTGCACATCGATGAGGTGGTCGCCATCGGCGTCCCGAAGCGCCGCCGTCAGATCGCCGACCTGCTCAAGAAGAGCGACGAGATCATCGTGCAGGCCACCAAGGACCCGATGGGGACGAAGGGGGCGCGCCTCTCGATGCAGCTGTCGATCGCCGGGCGCTTCCTGGTGTACGTGCCCTACGGCAGCGGCATCGGCGTCAGCAAGCGCCTCGACGACGACGAGCGCGACCGCCTGAGGGACATCTGCGCGCGCCTGAACGTCGGCACGGGCGGCCTCATCGTGCGCACGCAGGCGGCGGGCGCGAGCGCGCGGGAGCTCGAGCGGGACATGATGCTGCTGCGCCGCCTCTGGGAGGCGCTCCTCGCCCGGGCCGAGCTGGTGAAGGCGCCGGCCCTGCTCTACAGCGAGGCCGACCGCTCGCTGAAGGTCATCCGGGACCTCTTCGGCGAGCACGTCGACGAGGTGCTCGTGGACGACGAGGCCCAGTACGAGCGGATCCTCTCGTTCCTCAACCGCACGTCCCCCGAGCTGACCGACCGGGTCCGCTACTACAACGGGCAGACGCCGCTGATGGAGGCGTACGGCGTCGACCGGGCGCTGCGCGCGACGCTCGAGAAGCGCGTCGAGCTGCCCTCCGGCGGCTCGCTGATCATCGAGGACACCGAGGCCATGACGGTGATCGACGTCAACAGCGGGCGCCACGTCGGTCGCGGCAACACGAGCCTCGAGGAGACGATCACCAAGACCAACCTGGAGGCGGCCGCCGAGGTCGTGCGCCAGCTCCGCCTGCGGGACATCGGCGGCATCGTGATCATCGACTTCATCGACATGAACGAGCAGCGCAACCGCAGGGCCGTCCGCCAGGCGCTCGAGGCGGCGCTCGAGAAGGACCGGGCCAAGAGCTACGTGGTGGACATCTCGCCGCTCGGGCTGGTCGAGATGACCCGGCAGAACATCAGCGACGGGCCGCGGGAGATCATGACCGTCATCTGCCCGACCTGCGAGGGGGACGGCGTGGTCGCGAGCGACGAGACGCACGCGATCGAGGTCGAGCGGGCGCTGCGGCGGGAGCTGACCCGCCGCCCCGACAAGGCGTTCGCCGTCGCCCTCAACCCCCGCATCGCGGAGTTCGTGGCGGGCGAGGACGACGCGGGCCTGGACGAGATCGAGGGGGAGACCGGCAAGCGGCTGCGCATCGAGCCGGACCCCTCGTTCGGCCCCGGCGACATGCGCCTGACGCCGATCCCCGGGCGGTAGCCGGCGCCGGCCGACGACGGCCGGACCCTGCAACGCGAATTGTTTCGGCCCGGCGCCCGGTCCTCGCTAAGGTGCTTCATGAAATCGGCGCCCTGCGCCGATACATATCCGGGAGCCATGGGAGAGTCGAGACGCCTCTCTACGCTGGCGTATGCGTACGTCGGCATCTGCATCGTCGCAGCGCTCGCGGCGACCGTTGTCGCGTTCGTCGTCGACCGCGGCATCGGCGATCCCTGGGCCTTCGTCGCGCTCACCGCGGGCGCCGCCGTGGCCCAGCTCTACGTGGTCCACGCTCCCGAGTGGCTCGGCTACGACATCTCGCTGGCGTTCGTCTTCGCCGCGGTCATGCTCCTCCCGGCGACGGCCGTCATCGCGGTCACCGTGCTCATGTTCCTCCCCGTCTGGGCCAGGGAGCGTTTCCCCTGGTACATGTCGCTTTTCAACATCTCGAACTACGCCCTCCCGGCGCTCGCGGCGATGCTGGTCCTCGCTCCCGGACCAACCGAGCCCGGCCTCGAGTGGGCGGGCTACGTGGCGGCCGCGTGCGTCGTCTTCACGCTGATCAACCACCTCCTCCTGGCGCTCGTGCTGCGCCTCGCCCGCGGCGAGAGCCTGCGCGACACGCGCCTGTTCACCCCCGCCTACTTCTCGATGGACGGCCTGGTGCTGTGCTCCGGTGCCGCCATCGCCGAGCTGTGGCAGGTCGCCCCGGTGACGAGCATCTTCGCGATGCTCCCGCTGATCCTGATCCTCCGGGCGCTCAAGATCCCGCAGCTCGAGAAGCAGACCTGGACCGACGCCAAGACCGGCCTCTACAACTCCAGCTTCTTCTTCGAGCGCGGCGCCGAGTGGTGCGACCGCGCCACGGCCGGGCGCGGCACCATCGCCCTGGCGATGATGGACCTCGACTTCCTCCGCGAGACGAACAATCGCCACGGCCACCTCGCAGGCGACGCGGTGATCACGGTCGTCGGCGAGATCATCAGGTCCGGCGCGCGCGCGACGGACATGGCCGCCCGCTTCGGGGGGGAGGAATTCGCCCTGCTCATGCCGGACACGACTCTCGAGGGCGCGGGCGTGGTGGCCGAGCGCATCCGCGAGGCCATCGAGCAGGCCGAGGTCGACGTGATGGGCCAGCCGGTGCGCGCGACGATCAGCATCGGCGTCGCCGCGGGCCCGGGCTCGCTCCAGGAGATGATCGCCCGGGCGGACGCCGCGCTCTACCGGGCGAAGGACAACGGCCGAAACCAGGTGCTCCTGGCCGACCAGCCCGAGGAGGAGGCGCCGGACCTCGAGCCGCGGCGCACGCGCGCGGCCGAGAGCCCGGCCACGCTCACCTGACGCGCCCG
>DATFWK010000122.1:0-5708 GCA_035259345.1 Miltoncostaeaceae bacterium
CCGTGGCCGCCGCGCTCAGGGAGCGGGGCATCGTCTGCGCGGCGCGCGACCGCAACCTCCGCCTCGCCGTCCACCTCTACAACCACGAGGACGACGTCGAGCGCCTCGCGACCGCCCTGACCGGGCTGCGGCGCTCCTAGCCGGCGGAAGCCTTCGCCCGGGAGGGCAGCACCCAGTCCGGCCGGACGAAGTGGCACGTGTAGCCGTTCGGGTACCGCTCGAGGTAGTCCTGGTGCTCGGGCTCGGCCTCCCAGAAGGGCCCGGCGGGTGCCACCTCGGTCACGACCTTCCCGGGCCAGCGGCCCGAGGCCTCGACATCGGCGATGGTCTCCTCGGCCACGCGGCGCTGCTCGTCGTCCACGTAGTAGATCCCCGATCGGTAGCTCAAGCCGACGTCGTTGCCCTGGCGGTTCCGCGTCGTCGGGTCGTGGATCTGGAAGAAGAACTCGAGGAGGTCCCGGTACGTGATCTCCTCGGGATCGAAGACGATCTCGATCGCCTCCGCGTGGGTCCCGTGATTGCGGTACGTGGCGTTCGGGACGTCGCCTCCCGTGTACCCGACCCGCGTCGACACGACGCCCGGAAGCTTCCGGATCAGGTCCTGCATCCCCCAGAAGCACCCTCCGGCGAGGATGGCCTTCTCGACTGCTGCGCTCACGTCCCGCACCTCCCGACTGTGCCCGCCCGCCGCACGTCACGACCGGCGGCTTGACCGACAAGCTGCCCTGCTGAAGCCTACGCTGGATCGCGAGAGGCGGCCCTTGGCGTTCTTCTACGACATCGTCACGCACGACCGCACCGGCCACGAGCACGTCCGCCCGTACACGGCCGACGAGGCGCTCGGGCCGGGGTCGGTGGTGCTGCTGGCGGGCCGCTACTGGCTCGTCGAGCGGATCGAGGGAACGACGGTCCAGGCCCGCCCGGCGCGCTACCGGCTCACCCTGCGCCACGAGGGCGGGCGCGAGGAGGCGGGCGCCTTCCGCCGGTTCCGCGCGGATGCGCCGGCGATGGGGCACCAGCTCACCACGATCGTGGACGGGGCCCCGGTCAGCTGGGCGGTCGTCGAGCAGCGGCTGGCCTACGACGACGCGGGCGAGCCGTTCCTCGAGTCGATCGCGGAGCGCGACCAGGGGGAGTCCGAATCGCTGCCGGACCACCAGCTCGAGCACGCGCTCGAGCAGGAGCGGGACGAGACGGACGCTGCCGCCTCGGCGCTGGCCGGCGCGATGACGGCCGGGCGCGCGGTCGAGCTGGTCGGGCTCGAGCCGGGGCAGACGCCGGACTGGTCGCAGGCAAGCGACTACCTCGAGTCCCTCGGCATCGAGGAGATCGAGGACGACCTGCTCGAGCTGACCGGCGTCCACCCGGGCCGGGACCGGCACGCGGGCTGGATCGACACGGTCAAGGCACGCCTTCGCAACGACCTCGAGAGCTTCCGGGCCGACGTCGACGGCCCGCACGACCAGATCGAGGAGTGGGACTTCCGCGGCGGGAGGATCTTCGCGGCCGTGGGCGACTTCGACGACGACTCGAGCCCCTCCAGCGGCTTCGGCTGGATGTCGCGGCTCGTGGACGCCGGCATCCTCCAGGCCGGCGGCTTCTACCGCGTGCGGAAGTCGCTGCTCCTCCTCTGATGACCGCGAGCTTCCGAGAGGTCGTCGCCCTCCATCCCCACCCGACGGACGTCGATCGCGACGCGCTGCTGCGGTGCATCGAGGAGTGCCTCGACTGCGCCGCGAGCTGCGGCGCGTGCGCGGACGCCTGCCTGGGCGAGAGCGAGCCCGAGCAGTTGACCGCCTGCATCCGCCACTGCCTGGACTGCGCCGACGCGTGCGACGCCACGCGGCGCGTCGTCATCCGGCAGACGGCGCCCGACCTCGGCGTGATCCGCGCCCTGGTGCAGGCCTGCGCGACTGCGTGCGCCGCCTGTGCCGAGGAGTGCGGGCGGCATGCCCACCACCACGCGCACTGCCGCGTCTGCGCGGAGGTCTGCGGGCGCTGCAGGGAGGCGTGCGAGGGGCTGCTCGCGGTCCTTCCCTGACGCGGCCGGCCCTTCCGCGGTCACGCCTCGGGCGCGAACGGCCCGCGGTCGGTTAGAAACGGGTCGGCGGGCGGAGGCCCTCCGATCCGCAGCCGGAAGGAGCGAGGTCACATGGCGCAGCCACAGGCGACGCAGCGGTTGATGCTCGGCGACACCGAGGTCACGCGCATCGGGATGGGCTCGAACCGGCTCACGAACACGCCGCCGAACGTGGCGTTCGTCAGGGAGGCGGTCGGCGCCGGCCTGGCCCACATCGACACCGCCCACCTCTACACCGGCGGCGAGAGCGAGGTCACGATCGGCGCCGCCCTCGCGCCCTTCCCCGAGGACGTCGTGGTGGCGACGAAGGGCGGCTACCGCCCCGGCGAGGGCCGGCCGGAGGTGCTCTCGGCGCAGATCGAGGAGAGCCTGCGCCGGCTGCAGACCGACAGCATCCAGCTCTACTACCTTCACCGGGTCGACCCGGAGACGCCGATCGAGGAGAGCCTCGGCGCGATCAAGGAGCATCGGGACCGAGGCAGCATCCGGCACGTCGGCCTCTCCGAGGCCGGCATCGACCACATCGAGCGCGCCCGGAAGATCCTGCCGATCGCCGCGGTCCAGAACCGGTACAACCTGTCCGAGCGCCGGTACGAGGAGGTCGTCGACTACTGCGCGCGCGAGGGCATCGTGTTCGTGCCGTTCTTCCCGATGCAGGACGGCGGCGGGCGCCGGCTCGCCGAGATCGCGGAACGCCACGGCGCGACGCCTGAGCAGATCAAGCTCGCGTGGCTGCTCCGGCGCTCGCCGACGATGCTGCCGATCCCGGGCACGCTCTCGATCGAGCATTTGCGGGAGAACCTCGCGGCGCTCGAGATCGAGCTCAGCGACGACGAGTTCGAGGCCCTGCGGTGAGCACGGATCCCGTCAGCTCCGTGCTGTCGCCCTCGCAGCTCGCGACGCTCGCCGCCCTCGGCGAGGAGCGCACGGCCGGCGTCGGCGACGTGCTCTTCCGTGTCGGCGACCGCACGTACCCCTTCATCGTGATCCTGGAGGGGGAGGTCGCGATCTCCGACGGCGGCGGCAACGAGATCATCCGTCACGGCGCGGGGAGCTTCCTCGGCGAGATGAACCTCCTCTCCGGCCAGACCGTGTTCCTGACCGCGGTCGCGACGGCGCCGTTGCGGTACCTCGCCGTCGACCGGGATGTGCTGCGGACGCTGCTCTTCGAGGACGTGCAGCTCAGCAACGTCCTGCTCGGAGCGTTCATCGCACGGCGCGAGGCCCTGCAGCAGGTTCAGGGCGTCGGCGTCTACATCGTCGGCCCGCACGAGTCCGAGGCGACCAGGCGGCTGCTCGAGTTCCTGCGAAGCAGCCGGCTTCCCTACAGCTGGCAGGACGCGGCGCCGGCCGGGGCCGGCGAGCTACCGCTCGTGCGGCTGCCCGGTGGGGCCGAGCTGCACAGCCCGTCGCCGGGGGAGCTCTCCCGCGCGCTCGGCATCGGCCGCGAGCTCGCGGCTCGGGAGGAGGTCGATCTCGCCGTCGTCGGGGGCGGCCCGGCCGGCCTCGGCGCTGCGGTCTACGGCGCCTCGGAGGGCCTCGACACGCTGGTGCTCGAGAGCACTGCCCTCGGTGGCCAGGCGGGCTCCTCCCGGCGGATCGAGAACTACCTGGGCTTCCCGGCCGGCATCTCGGGCACGGAGCTGACGGGCCGGGCGGTGACCCAGGCGCGCAAGTTCGGCGCGCGCCCGGCGACGCCCTACCGTGCCGTGGCCCTCGAGCCCGGCGACGGGCGGCACGTCGTGCGCCTGGAGGACGGCCAGGAGATCGCCGCGCGGGCGGTCCTGCTCGCGACGGGCGCCCAGTACCGGCGCCTTCCGGTCCCGGGGCTCTCGGGCTTCGAGGGGCTGACCGTGTTCTACGCCGCCGGGCCGCCGGAGGCGCAGCTCTGCGGCGCCTCGCGCGTCGCGGTCGTCGGCGGCGGCAACTCGGCCGCCCAGGCGGCCGTCTGGCTCGCACGCGGAGGGGCGCTGGTGACCCTGCTCCACCGCCGCGCGGACCTGCGCGAGACGATGTCGGACTACCTGATCCACGAGCTCGAGCGCGCCGGCGTCGCGGTCCGCGACCGCAGCGAGATCGCCGACGTGCACGGCGAGGACGGCCGGCTCGAGGCCGTCACGCTGACGACGGGCGAACGGCTGCCCTTCTCGTTCCTCTTCCTGTTCCTCGGGGCGCGCCCCTGCACGGAGTGGCTCGACGACGTCGTCGCGCGGGACGAGGACGGCTTCATCCTCACCGGCGTCGCCGCCGGCAGCGACGTGATGCTCGAGACGAGCGTGCCCCGGGTCTTCGCCGCCGGGGACGTCCGCTCGGGATCGACGAAGCGCTGCGCGTCCGCGGTCGGCGAGGGGGCCATGGCCGTGCAGCTCATCCACGCGCGCCTGGCGGAGCTCACGCCCGCCGGGCTCTGAGCCGGCAACGATGGGCTCGTGCTCTCAGCACCTTCACAGGTGCGGCATACCTGTCGCTAACCGGCAGGTGGTGAGATGACATCGCCCTCCCGATGACGATCACCGAACGCATCCACGCCCGAGCCGCGCTCATCGCGCTCGCCGTCCTCGCCGTTATCGGCGGCGGCGTCGCGTACGCGGCGACCCGCACGCGACCGGCCACGGGGGGCGGCGGCGCCGGGACCGGCGTCGTCGTCATCGAGACGAGCCTCGGGCTCCAGGACGGGGCGGCGGCCGGCACGGGCATGGTGCTGACGTCCTCCGGGGAGGTCCTGACCAACAACCACGTGATCGCGGGCGCGACGAAGATCAGGGTCGTCCTCCCGGGCACGGGGCGGAGCTATTCGGCGAGCGTCGTCGGCTACGACAAGAGCGACGACGTCGCCGTGCTCCAGCTCAAGGACGCGTCGGGCCTGAGGACCGTGCCGATCGGGGACGGCTCGCTCGCCGTCGGCGACCAGGTCACGGCCATCGGCAACGCCGGCGGAACCGGCTCGCTCACCTCGGCGAGGGGCGCGGTGACCGCGCTCAACGCCACGATCACCGCCCAGGACGAGAACGGCGGCGGCGAGCAGCTCACGGGCCTGATCGAGACGAGCGCCGCCCTGCAGCCGGGTGACTCCGGCGGGCCGCTCGAGGACAGCCGCGGCCGCGTCGTCGGCATGGACACCGCGGCGTCGACCGGGTTCTCGTTCACGTCCTCCACGCAGGGAGACGGCTACGCGATCCCGATCGGGACCGCGCTGCGCATCGCGCGGCAGATCACCGACGGCACCGCCTCGTCCACCGTGCACATCGGGCCCACCCCGATGATCGGCGTCCAGATCGCGGACTCGCCGTCCGGCGCGTTCGGCGACGGCTTCGGTGCGGCCACGAGCGACGGCGCCACGATCACCGGCATCGTGCCCGGCGGTCCGGCGGAGGCGGCCGGCCTCTCCTCCGGCGACCTGATCACGGCCGTGGACAGGCAGGCGGTGAGCTCCGCCAGCGCGCTGCAGCCGATCATCGGGGCGCACAAGCCCGGCGACCGGATCAGCATCACCTACGTCGACACCGGCGGGCAGACGCACACCGTCGACGTCACCCTGGCGAGCGGCCCGCCGCAGTAGCCGGCTTCGGCGTCGCCGGGCGAGGGCCTCAGGAGGGCCCGGGCGCCGACGTCGTCGTCGTGGAGCGTG
>DATFWK010000123.1:0-4544 GCA_035259345.1 Miltoncostaeaceae bacterium
GGCGGGGACGAGCCACAGGGACGCCGCCTGCGTCAGCATCGCGAGCGGCCAGAGCGTGTCGAGCAGCGTGCCGTCGAGGTACGTCCCGCGTGCGGCCTGGATCAGGTAGGTGCCGTCGGCGATCGCCGCCACTGCCAGCGCGGCGGCCATGACCAGCAGGTGCCGCGGTGCGCGGGCGGCCCCGAGGATCGCGAACGCCGCGGCGAGGAAGCCGATCAGCAGGACGTCCGCGACCGGGAAGGCCAGGTTCACCGCGACCAGCCCGATGCTCCCGCCCGTCTCGTTGACCGTCCAGGGCAGGAGGATGGCGGCCCCGGCCGCGGTGCTGGCCGTGATGGCGATGGCGCCGTCGAGCCAGAGCAAGCGCGGGGCGATGCGAAGGTGCGGGTGGACGAGCAGCACGAGCCCGGCGAACGCGAGGGGGTAGTAGGCGAGCATCAGCCAGTCCGACGGCGCCGGCGAGGCGGGCTGGCCCGCGACCTGCCAGACGAGCTCACCGCAGAACCAGACGCCGATCGCGGCGCCCAGGCAGGCGCAGGCGGTGCGCTGCTCAGGCCTGCGCAGGCCGGCCGCGACGGCGAGGGTCGCGGCGAGGCCGATCAGGGCGATGTAGACCCAGTCGTCGATCAGCACGTCGACGCCCGGGCCGAAGAGCCCGATGCCGACGTGGAGCGCATGGACGGCGATGCCGAACGCGGCGAGCGCCCACGCCGCACGGGAGATCGCCCTTCCGGCGGCCGTACGACCGGTTGCCTGCGCTGCCACGCTCCGTGGATCCTCCGTGCTCCGCGTGCCCCGGACCGGGCCCGCGTCCCGCCAGCTGACATCGGCATTCTCCGGTCACCGCTTGAGAAGTGGAGCGGTCGGCGGCTGGTAGGGTGCGCCGCGGTGCCGATCGCCGACTCCATCACCGACGTGGTCGGCCGCACGCCCCTGGTGCGCCTCGCGCGGATCGAGCAGGGGACCGGCGCCCGCCTCTTGGGCAAGCTGGAGTCGATGAACCCGGCCGGCAGCGTCAAGGACCGCATCGGCCTGGCGATGATCGAGGCCGCGGAGCGTCAGGGCCTCATCGAGCCGGGCACGAGCGTCATCGTCGAGCCGACCTCCGGCAACACGGGCATCGCGCTGGCCTTCGTCTGCGCGGCCAAGGGCTACCGCTGCATCCTGACGATGCCCGAGACGATGAGCATCGAGCGTCGCACGCTCCTCAAGGCCTACGGCGCCGAGCTGATCCTGACCCCCGGCGTCGACGGGATGCGCGGCGCCATCGCCCGGGCTCAGGAGATCGCCGGCGACACAGAGGGCGCCTTCATCCCGCAGCAGTTCGAGAACCCGGCCAACCCGGACGTCCACCGCCGCACCACCGCGGAGGAGATCTGGGAGGACACCGGGGGCGAGGTGGACGCGCTCGTCGCCGGCGTCGGCACCGGCGGCAGCATCACGGGCGTCGGCGAGGTCCTGCGCGAGCGGCGGCCGGACATCCGGGTGGTGGCCGTCGAGCCGGCCGACTCGCCGGTGCTCTCGGGCGGGCAGCCGGGCCCGCACCGCATCCAGGGCATCGGCGCCGGGTTCGTCCCCGCCGTCCTCGACACCGAGGTCTACCAGGAGGTCATCCGCTGCCCGGCGGACGAGGCCTTCGCCATGACGCGGCGGCTGGCGCGCGAGGAGGGGATCCTCTGCGGCATCTCGGCCGGGGCGAACGTGTGGGCCGCGCGCGAGGTGGCCAGCCGGCCGGAGAGCGCCGGCACCACGGTCGTCACCTTCATCTGCGACACCGGCGAGCGCTACCTCACGACACCGGCCCTGTTCGCGGAGGAGTAGCGACCCCGGGTCCGCGCCGCGAGCGGCGGCGACGGCTGCGGACGATGATGAGCCCGGCGCCGAGCGCCACGGCGACCGCCCCCGCGCCGAGGCCGGCGAGCATCGCGCCGCCTCCGCCGCCCGCGGTGGCGCCGGGGATGAAGTCCAGCTTGCCGCTGATCTTCACCGGCGTGCCGGCCGCGTCGAGAGCGAGGTTCCATCCGAAGACCTGCTGCCGCCGGTCCGGGTGGGCGACCACCGCCGCGGGCGGGATCGTGCTCATCCAGTGGATCCGGTGGTCGTGCCACGACCAGGTGTCGCCGAGCCCGACACGGAACCAGCGCGGCTTCGCGTCCTTGCGCGCGAAGCTTGGGATCTTCGGGGTGCCGAGCCGCACCTGGTTGTCGTAGGTCGCGGGCGAGTTCAGGTTCTCGAAGACGCCCTTGCCCGGGATGAACCGCATGTAGGGCTCGCCCTGGTAGCCGAGCGCGGTGAGCGTGCGCCCGGTGCGGTTCGTCACCACGATCTGGTCGTCGCCGTCGAGGATGGTCGCGGTGACGCCCGGCACCGCGGGCGACACGGAGGTCACGGTCGACGAGAAGGTGCCCCCGCCCGGGAGCTTGATGTGAACCGTGTGCGCGGCGGCCGGGGCCGCGCCGACAAGCGCCGCCGCCGCGGCCACGCAGATGATCGCGATGCGCCGCATCCACTCAACTGTTGCACGATCCCGCCGCCCGGGCATCAGGGTCCTGCCGCGACCCGACCGCGGCAGATCACGGAGTCGCGCCGACCGCGGCGCCGCGCCTCGGCCCGGATCAGGCGCGGCGGATGAGGTACATGCTCTCGCCGCGCCGGCGCAGGCCGAGCGCGGTCCAGAACGCGAGCCCGCTCGTCCCCTCTTCGACCTCGGCCACGACGTGGGTGCCGCGCGCCCGGCGCACGGCGTCGGCGACCTCGCCGGCGAGCGCCCTGCCGATGCCGGTGCGCCGCTCCTCGGGCGTGACCCCGATCCAGTTCACCCAGCCGTCCGGGAGGTCGGCCTGCGCGAAGCCGACGATCTCCTCGCCGCGGCGCGCCACCGCGAAGGCGCCGTAGCCCTCGGCCTGCTCGAAGCCGCTCGGCTGCCCGGTCTCGCGGAAGAAGGCGACCTCGGCCATGGCGGCGGCCTCGGCGGCCTGGAAGGCCGGCGCCCACTCGTTGCGATACTGGGCCACGGAGACGCCCCGGGGGAGCGGCGCCGCCCGGACGCCGTCCGCGCGCGCGGCCAGCACGACCGTGCGGGCGTACGGCTCGAAGCCCGCGCCGGCGAGCCAGGACGCGAGCGGGTCGTCCGGGGCGACGGCCGCGTCCCAGGGCGGGGGCTCGGCGAGCTCGGCCAGGAGGGCAGCGAGCGCCGCGGGGCCCTCGGCGCGCAGGCCGTCGAGCCGCGTCGCCCGCGCCCCTGAGGACGGCACCGGGCGGCACGACGCTCCCTCGACCGCGACCCTGGTGGACACGCTCCTCCTCGCCGGATTCGGGCGCCTTCGCGAACCCGGCCTATACTAATCGCGCGATGGCGAGGCTCCCTGGAACCGCCGCACTCCGCCGCGCGCGGGAAACGCTCAGGCGCGACGTCGAGGCTGCGCGTGAGCGCGACCCGGCGGCGCGGTCGCTGGCCGAGATCCTGACCTGCTACCCGGGGCTCCATGCGCTCTGGATGCACCGCGCCGCCCACGCGATCGACACACGCGGCCTGCGACTGCCGGCGCGGCTGGTGAGCCAGCTCTCCCGATTCCTCACCGGCGTCGAGATCCACCCGGGAGCGACCATCGGCCCGGGCCTCTTCATCGACCACGGCATGGGCGTCGTCATCGGGGAGACGACGGAGATCGGCGAGGACGTGACGATCTACCAGGGCGTGACGCTCGGCGGCACCGGCAAGGAGAGCGGGAAGCGCCACCCGACCGTCCACGACGGGGTCATCATCGGCACCGGCGCGCGCGTGCTGGGGTCCGTCGAGATCGGCGAGGGCGCGAAGATCGGCGCCGGGTCGATCGTGATCCGGGACGTGCCGGCCAACTCGACCGTCGTCGGCAACCCGGGGCGCGCGGTCGTCGTCGACGGGCAGCGCGTGGACCCGGAGCGCATCCATCACCCGGACATCGAGCACACCAAGCTCCCCGACCCGGTCGCCGAGGCCCTCGCCTGCCTGGTGCGCCGCGTCGGCGAGCTGGAGCAGGAGCTCGCAGACCTTCGGGCGGGGCGTGAGCCGGCCGTGCCCGTGCGGGGCGGGCCGGACGACTGCATGCCGACGGTTCAGGAGGAGATCGCAGGGATCCTCGGACTGAACGGCGGGTCGGGGATCTGAACGCCCCCGGAGGGCGCGTGCTTTCGAGGGACCAGCGGGCCGACGATGAGATCCAGCGTCATCGCGACTTCTCGCAGGCCCTCATCGCCTCGATGCAGGACGGGCTGGTGGCGATGTCGCCGAGCGGCACGATCACCGAGGTCAACGACCGCCTCTGCGCGATGGTCGGCTACTCGCGCGAGGAGCTCGTCGGCTGCTCGCCGCCGTTTCCCTACTGGCCCGAGGAGGAGCTCCACCGGCTGAGGTGGACGTTCGAGCAGGCGAGGGCGGATCGCAGCGGCGAGTTCGACGTCGTCTTCCGCCGGCGCAGCGGCGAGCGCTTCCCGGTCATCATCTCGGTGGCCGCGCTCGCGGGGGAGAGCGGCGGCCACGTCGCCACGATCAAGGACGTGACCCG
>DATFWK010000124.1:0-17755 GCA_035259345.1 Miltoncostaeaceae bacterium
TGGGGCGCGATGCCGCTCGGCGCCGTGCTCGGCGGGGCGCTAGCCGAGGCTGCGGGCGTGCGCTCCGTGTTCCTCGCGGCCGGCGCCCTGGTCGGCACGCTCGCGATCGTGCTGCCCCGGGTCGCCGGCGAGGGCGACATCGCCTCGGCCGAGGAGGAGGCCGCCGCGGAGCGGGTCGCGGGCCAGGCCGTCACGGCCTGAGCCCGCCTCAGCCGGGCGCGGCCGCCAGCTCGCCGGGCTCGTACGCCAGGTTCGGCCCCAGCCAGCGCTCGGCCTCGCCGAGCGTGATGCCCTTCCGCGCCGCGTAGTCGGCGACCTGGTCCGGTCCGACCGGTCCGACGGCGAAGTACCGGGCCGCCGGATGCGCGAGGTAGATGCCGCTGACCGAGGCGGCGGGGGTCATCGCGTAGCTCTCGGTGAGCGAGATTCCCACCTCCTCGGCCTGGAGCAGGTCGAAGAGGCGGCGCTTCTCGGTGTGGTCCGGGCAGGCCGGGTAGCCGAAGGCCGGCCGGATGCCGCGGTAGCGCTCCTCGATCAGGTCCTCGTTGCTGCGGCCCTCGTCGTCGTAGCCCCACTCGCGCCGGACGCGCTGGTGGAGCAGCTCGGCGAAGGCCTCGGCCAGGCGGTCTGCGAGCGCCCGCACCATGATGGCCGAGTAGTCGTCGTGCTCCCGCTCGAAGGCCTCGGCGAGCTCGGCGGCACCGATTCCGGCCGTGACCGCGAAGGCGCCGACGTGGTCCGCGAGGCCCGTGTCGGCCGGCGCGACGAAGTCGGCCAGGGAGAAGTTCGGCTTGTCGTCCGGCTTGGCCCGCTGCTGGCGGAGCATCGGGAAGCGCGTGAGCTCGGCGCGCCGTGCGCCGCCGTCCCAGAGCACGATGTCCTCGCCGACTGCGTTCGCCGGCCAGAGCCCGTAAGCGCCGCGGGCGGTGAGCAGGCCCTCGCCGCTGATGCGCTCGAGGAGCGCGAGGGCGTTCTCGTGGAGATCGCGCGCGGCCGCCCCGTAGCGCGGGTGGTCGAGGATCGCGGGGAAGCGCCCGCGCAGCTCCCACGCGTGGAAGAAGAACGTCCAGTCGATGTACTCGACGATGCGCTCGAGCGGGACGTCCGCCACCACGCGGCGGCCGGTGAAGGCCGGCGCCGGGATGTCGGCCGGCGACCAGAGGATCGGCGTGCGGTTCGCCGTCGCCTCGGCGAAGCTCAGCATCGCCCGCTCGCGGCGGCCGGAGTGGATCTCCCGAAGTTCCTCCTGCTCGCGCCGGAGCTCCGTGCCGTAGTCCGCCCGGCCGTCGTCGTCGAGGAGGCGCGAGACCACCTCGACCGCGCGCGAGGCGTCGAGGACGTGCGTGACGATGTTGGAGTACTGCGGCGCGATGCGCACGGCCGTGTGCTGCTTGCTGGTCGTCGCGCCGCCGATCAGGAGCGGCACCTCGAAGTTCCGCCGCTCCATCTCCTTCGCGACGTGGACCATCTCGTCGAGCGACGGGGTGATGAGGCCGGAGAGGCCCACCATGTCGGCGTCCTCGTCGATCGCGGCCTGGAGGATCCGGTCCGCCGGCACCATGACGCCGAGGTCCACGACGTCGTAGCCGTTGCAGCCGAGCACCACGCCGACGATGTTCTTGCCGATGTCGTGGACGTCGCCCTTGACCGTCGCGATCACGAGCTTGCCCTGCGCGCTCGCGCCCGACCGCGCCTTCTCCTCCTCCATGAACGGCTCGAGCCACGCCACCGCGCGCTTCATGACGCGGGCGCTCTTCACGACCTGGGGCAGGAACATCTTCCCGTCGCCGAAGAGGTCGCCGACCACCCGCATGCCGGCCATGAGCGGTCCCTCGATCACGTCGAGGGGCGCCGGATAGGCCAGCCGGGCCTCCTCAGCGTCCTCCTCGATGTGGTCGACGATGCCGTGGACCAGGGCGTGGCGCAGCCGCTCCTCGACAGGGCCCTCCCGCCAGGCGACGTCGCGCACGGCCTGCATGGCCTCGCCCTTGAAGCCCTCGGCGAAGGCGACCATCCGCTCGGTGGCGTCCGGCCGGCGGTTCAGGACGATGTCCTCGACGTGCTCGCGCAGGTCGGGCGGGATCTCCTCGTAGACGCCGAGCTGGCCGGCGTTGACGATGCCCATGTCGAGGCCGGCGCCGATCGCGTGGTAGAGGAAGACCGTGTGGATCGCCTGGCGCACCGGCTCGTTGCCCCGGAAGGCGAACGACAGGTTGCTGATGCCGCCGCTCACCTTGACGCCGGGGCAGCGCTCTTTGATGAGCCGGGTCGCCTCGATGAAGCTGACCGCGTAGTCCGAGTGCTCCTCGAGCCCGGTCCCGATCGCCAGCACGTTCGGGTCGATGATGATGTCCTCGGGCGGGAATCCGATCCGGTCCACCAGCAGGCGGTACGAGCGCTCGGCGACCTCGACCCGCCGGGGCGTGCTGTCGGCCTGGCCGGTCTCGTCGAAGCACATGACGACCACGCCGGCGCCGAAGCGGCGCACGGTGCGCGCCTTGGCCAGGAAGTCCTCCTCGCCCTCCTTCAGGCTGATCGAGTTCACGATGCCCTTGCCCTGCACGCAGCGCAGGCCCGCCTCGATGACCGACCAGCGCGAGCTGTCGATCATGATCGGCACGCGCGCGATCTCGGGCTCGGTGGCGACCATGTTGAGGAACGTGGTCATCGCCTGCTCGGAGTCGAGCATGCCCTCGTCCATGTTCACGTCGATGATGTTCGCGCCGTTTCGGACCTGCTCGGCCGCAACGTCGAGCGCGGTCTGGAAGTCGTCCGCCTTGATGAGCTCGGCGAAGCGGCGCGACCCGGTGACGTTGGTGCGCTCGCCGATCATCGTGAAGTTCGCGCCGGGGAAGATCGTGAAGGTCTCCAGGCCGCTGTAGCGCGTGCGCCGGTCCAGGCTCGGGACGGCGCGCGGCGGCACGCCGTCGACCGTGTGCGCGATCGCGCGGATGTGGTCCGGGCCGGTGCCGCAGCAGCCGCCGACGATGTTCACGAAGCCGGACCGGGCGAACTCGCCGAGCTCGCGCGCGGTCTCGGGCGGCCGCTCGTCGTAGCCGCCGAACGCGTTGGGGAGGCCGGCGTTGGGGTAGCAGCTCACGTACACCGGGGCGATCTCGGAGAGCTCCTCGATGTACGGCCGCATCTCCGCGGCGCCGAGCGAGCAGTTGACCCCGACGGAGAACGGCTCGGCGTGGGCGACCGAGGTCCAGAACGCGTCGATCGTCTGGCCTGAGAGCGTGCGGCCGCTGCGGTCGATGATCGTCACCGAGATCATCAGGGGCACGCGCACGCCGAGGCGCTCCTGCGCCTCCTGCGCCGCGACGATCGCGCCCTTCGCGTTCAGCGTGTCGAAGACCGTCTCGATCAGCAGGAGGTCCACGCCGCCCTCGATCAGCGCCAGCGCCTGCTCCAGGTAGGCCTCGCGGACCTGGTCGAAGGTGACGGACCGGGCGGCCGGGTCCTCGACGTCGGCCGAGAGCGAGAGCGTGCGGTTGAGCGGGCCCATCGACCCGGCCACGAAGCGAGGCTTGTCCGGCGTCGTCTCGGTCCAGCGGTCGGCGACCCGGCGGGCGATTCGGGCCGCCGCGAGGTTGATGTCGCGCACCGCTCCCTCGAGCCCGTAGTCGGCCTGCGCGATCGCCGTCGCGGTGAACGTGTTGGTGGAGGCGACGTCGGCGCCCACGGCGTAGTAGACGTCGTGGACGGCCTCGACCACGTCCGGCCGGGTCAGGCAGACGAGGTCGGTGTCGCCTCGCAGCGGGATCGGGTGGTCGGCGAAGCGGGCGCCGCGGAAGTCCTCCTCCGAGAGGTTCCGCGCCTGGATCATCGTGCCCCACGCGCCGTCGAGCACGAGGATGCGCCGCGCGAGGATCTCCTCCAGCCGCTCTCGGACGTCCCCCTCCATCCGCGAGAGGGTAGCGAAAACCGTCTTCCCGTCAGGCGGGAGTCGCGCGCGCGGGCGCGGGCGGCGGTGCGACCAGGGCGGTGCGCGCCGGGCCGCCGCCGTCGGAGAACGTCCGCTTCTGATGGGAGGCGCTCATGCCGAGCGCGAGCGCGGCGGCCAGGCACAGGTACACGGCCGCGATCGCGAGCCGCTGCCGCGGGTGCACGTCGAGGTAGCGCTGGAGGGCGGGGTCGTTGCGCCGCCGCCAGCGCTGCCAGAGCTCGAACCCGCCGACCGCGATGACGATGAAGAGCACCGGGCTCGGCCAGACGAACGCGAGCGCCACGAGGCCCGCGAGGCCCACGGCCCAGAACAGCGGGTGGAAGACGGCCGTCGCCCAGCCGCCGTCGAGCGGGGCCAGCGGGATCAGGTTGAACAGGTTGAGCAGGAACGCCGTGAACGCCAGCGCGACGAGCAGCTGCGAGCCGACGGCCTCGCCGATGCCCCAGACCACGAACGCCGCGGCGCCCCCGAGGATCGGCCCGGCGAGCCCCAGCCACGCCTGGGCGGCGGCGTCCTTGCCGCCGTTGCGGGCGAGCATCACCGCGCCCATGAAGGGGACGAAGTAGACGCCCTTGACGGGGATGCCCTGCCGGCGCGCCTCGATCACGTGCCCGAGCTCGTGGACGAGGAGCAGCGCGACGAAGCCGGCCGCGAAGCGCCAGCCCCAGAGCCACGCGTACGCCGCCACCGAGACGAGCATGGTCCCGGCAGTCGTGAAGAGCTTGAGCTTGAGGACGAGCAGCGCGGCCGTCTTGAACTTCGCGAGCAGTGCGGCGATCGCGGCCACCGGCGCCGCGATGCGCCGGCCGAGGCGGCGCAGGCCGCCGCCGGGATGGATCGGCTCGTAGCCCCGCAGGTCGCCGGGGTCGGGCACCGGCCCCGGCGCGCGGCGCTCGGGCTCCGGGAGAGGCGCGACCTGGCTCATGAGCCCTCAGCCGCCCCCGCGCCGACGAGCTCCCCCACGAGCGCGTCCAGCCGCAGCTGGAGCTCGCCGCGCGTCACCACGCGGTCGCAGCCGGCCGCGCGCGCCGCGCGGATGACGTCCACGCGGGTGTGGCCCGCGAAGGCGAGGACCGGGATCGCGGCCCGGTCCGGGTCACCCTTCAGGGCACCCACCAGATCCGGCCCGTCGAAGGCGCCTGCGTCGAGCTGGACGACGAGGCAGTCCGGCCGGCGGTCGGCGAGGGCATCGCCGAGGCGCGCCGGGCCTGCGACGTTCCTGCTCTCCCAGCCGGCGGCGGAGAGGCTCTCCGCCACCTTCTGGCGCATGAACAGGTCGCCGATCACGGTCAGCACCAGCCCGTCGGATCCGCTCATGCGTCTCATGGTAATGCCCCCGGAGATACGACGACCCCCGGAGGCGTCATGCCCCGGGGGTCGCCGTGCGCGGAGGGAGAAGACGGAGACGCGCTGGACGCATCAAGCGCCGTGGCGGGCCGTCTGATGGATATTTCGGCAGATCCCGGCCCCGGCTTGAGGTTCGGGCGGCCCGAGGGCATGTAGCGTGCCCGGCGGTGTCCGGGGAGATCGAGATCCAGGAGGCCGGCCCGGACGAGCTCGGGGCATGGGTCGAGGTCTTCAACCGGTGCACGCCCTGCCGGCCGGTGACGCCCACGCTCGTCGCGCATGCGTGGACGATGGAGCCGGAGCGCCTCACCCTGCTGGCGCAGCGCGCCGGCGAGCCGGTCGGCATCGCCCAGGTCTGGCCGGAGCGCCGCTGGCAGCCCGAGTCCACCAAGGCCGAGCTCGCGGTCATGGTGGACCGCGCCCACCGGAGGCGCGGCATCGGCACGGCGCTGGCCCTGGAGGCCTCGCGGTGGGCGGGCGAGCACGGCTGCGACGGGCTCGACGTGTGGGTGTACGAGAACGACCCGGACGCGCCGGCGTACTGGCTGGCGCGCGGCTTCCACGAGGAGACCCGCGACCGGAACGTGCGCCTGGACCTGCCCGGGGCGGAGATCCCGCCGCCCGACCCGCCGGACGGCGTCGTCCTCGCCACGCTCGCCGAGCGGATGGACCTCGTCGAGTCCGTCTACGGGGTGGCCGTCGAGGCCCTGCCGGACATGCCGGCCCCGGAGCCGCTGGTGCCGCCGAGCTTCGAGGAGTGGCGCCACGCCGAGATCGACTTCCCCGAGATCGTGCCCGAGGCGTCCGTCCTCGCCGTCGCCGGCGACGAGGTCGTCGGCTACGCGCTCCTCCGGCGCTTCGGCGCGCGCCCGGAGGTCGGCGGCAACATGATCACCGGGGTGCGCCGGTCGTGGCGGGGGAAGGGCGTCGCCGGGGCGATGAAGTGCCTGCAGGCCACCCTCGCCCTCTCCTGCGGGATCACCGCGATCGAGACCGAGAACGACGACACCAACACGCCCATGCGGTCGGTCAACCGCCGCCTGGGCTACCGGCCGATCCCGGACTCCCTCTGGCTCCGGGGGCCGCTTCAGCCACACCGCTGACCTCGCTGACCTCGCTGCTCGACGCCGCCGCGGCAACGGAGCGCGGGGTCAGCTTCCAGTCCAGGCAGATCTTGACGGCCGTCGCGCCCAGGATGAGCACGCCGCCGAGGATCGAGAGCGGGCTCGGCTTCTCGCCGTGGATCAGCCACGTCCACACCGGGTTGAGCGCCGGCTCGACGAACAGGAGCAGCGAGACCTCGAACGCGGTGACGTAGCGGACGCCCTTCGTGAGGAAGACGTAGGCGAGGCCGATCTGGACCACGCCGAGGTACACGATCAGCACCCAGTCCACCCCGTCGCCGTGCACCGGGACGGCGAGCGGAAGGCAGGCGAGGAAGGCGATCAGGTTGCCCGCGACCGTCGCGCCGGCGGCCGCGTCCGAGCCGCCCTCGCCGCGCGCGAGCCAGCGCAGGCCGATCACCGTCGCGGCCCAGCCGACGCCCGAGATGAGCGCGAGGATGTTGCCTTCGAGCGGGTGGGGCGCCGTCGCGACCGCCGGTCCGGGGCTGATGATGAAGAGCGAGAGGCCGGCCATCATCACGGCCATGAAGATCAGGTCGACCCGGCGGATGCGCTCGTGCAGGAGGAGGGGCCCGGCGAGCAGCACGTAGAGCGGCGCCGTGTCCTGGAGGAAGATCGCGCTCGCCGAGGTGGTCAGCTTGTTGGCGGCGACGAACAGGATGAGCGTCGCCGCGTAGGCGACCCCGACCACGAAGGTGCGCCAGGTCCAGGCGCGCCGCGAGCGCGGGAGCATGAGGGCGATGGCGATGGCCGCGACGCCGGAGCGCAGGCAGGCGACCTGGATGCCGCCGTGGAGCCCGGAGAACCCGGTGCCCTTGATCGCGGCGCCGCCGGTCGAGAACAGGAGCGCCGCCAGGACGATCTCGAGCCGGGCCTGCTGGACGTGCTTCATGCGATCGCCCGGTCGAGGGCCCGGGCCGCCGCGACGGCGGCCGGCGTGGACGCGGCGATGGCGACCAGCACCCGGTGCTGCCGCGCGAACGCGATCATGTGGGCCGCGCCCGAGCGGCGGAGCGTCCCGCTCGCGCCGCCCGGGCCGAGCGCGACGCGCGCGACGGGCCGCCCGTCCAGGCTGCGCTCGACGTCCTGCAGCAGGCCGGTGACGTCGCCCTCCGGCGGCACCCCGATGCCGAGCGCCAGCGCCCGGTCGTCGCGCCGCGAGAGCTGGGCGGCCTCGAAGCGGTAGTCGGAGGGCAGGGGCAGGTTCGCCGCCAGCGGGTCGACTGCGGTGACCGTCCAGCCCGCGAGCCGGTCCGGCAGGACGGCTCCGAGCGGGAAGCGGGCGGGCAGTGGCGGCAGCCGCGCGACGAGGGCGTCGGAGACCGGGCCCGCCGTCGTCGCCCGCACCGGCTGCCCTCCGCCGTCGCGCGTCGCGAACAGGTATCCGGCCACGGCCCCGGCACCCGCAACGGCCAAGACCAGGGCGGCGATCACGGCCGGGCGGCGCCGACGCCGGCGACGCGCGGGCTCGGCCTGCTCTGCGGGCGGCATCGCTCCGTCCGCGGGCCGAGGGGCCGGCTGGCCGGCCGCGGCAGCGAGCTCGTCGACGATGGCGACGGCGGAGTCGAGGCGCCGCTCCGGGCGCTTGTCGAGGCCCCTGGCCAGCGGCACGTCGAGCGCCTCCGGCAGCTCCGGGCGGACCGACGAGGCGGCCGGGGGCGGATCGACGAGATGCGCGTAGAGCGTCGCGGCCCGGTCCTCGCGGACGTACGGCGGCTCGCCGGTCAGCGTCTCGAACGCCACCGCGGCGAACGCGTAGCGGTCGGCCGCCGGTGTCGGCGGCTCGCCGCGGATCCGCTCGGGGGCGACGTACTCGAGATGGCCGGACCAGCTCCCGGTCTCGCTGAGGCTCGCCCGGTCCATCGCGGGGGACGCCGGGCGGAGGCGGGCGGAGCCGTCCACGACCTCGATGTTCGCGGGCGCCACGTCGCCGTGGACGCCGCCGCCGGCCGCCAGCCCGTCGAGCTGGCGGGCGACCTCGCCGAGGATCGGCAGCGCCCGGGCGACCGGCAGCGCCCCCTCCTCCCTCAGGAGCTCGTCCAGGGTCACGGGCGAACCATGCCAAACGGCCCGTCGGGCGCCAGCCGCGGCGGGCACGGCCCGCCCACGCGTCGCCTCCATATCATCGGCGCACCGTCTGCCGGAGGCGCCCCAGATGCCGGACCTGATCCCGCTCCGCCAGTTCTTCGACAACCCCGAGCGCGCGCTCGCGCGGCTCGCGCCGGACGGCCGCCGCCTCGCGTGGCTGGCCCCGCGCGACGGCCTCCTGAACGTCTGGGTGCGCTCGGTCGGCGCCGACGACGGCCGGCCGGTGACCGCCGACCGCGACCGGGGCGTGCGCTCTTACATGTGGTCGCGCGACGGGCGCTTCATCCTCTACCTGAACGACGTGGGCGGCGACGAGAACTACCACCTGCTCGCCGCGGCGTCCGACGGGCCGGGCGGCGAGGCGCGCGACCTCACGCCCTTCGAGGGCGTCAAGGTCGGGCTGGTCGACGTCCCCCGCGACGATCCGCGGCACGTGCTGGTCTCGACCAACCGCCGCGACCGGAGCCTCTTCGACGTCGAGCGGCTCGACCTGGAGGACGGCGGGATCGAGCCGGTCGCCGAGAACCCGGGGAACATCATCTCGTGGGTGGCCGACCGCGACGGCGCGCTCCGCGCCGCGCTCGCCCAGACGCCCACGGGCGACTGGGAGGTGCTCGTCCGCGAGGACGAGTCCCGCCCCTTCCGCGTGCTGGCGGAGTACGCGAACGAGGACTCCGGCCACCCGTACGCCTTCAGTGCGGACGGGCGGGAGCTCTACGTCGCGAGCGCGCGCGGCGCCGACCTCATCGGCCTGGTCGCCCTGGACACGGCGACCGGGGAGGAGCGCCTGATCGACCGGGACGAGGAGGCGGACCTGGTCGCCCCGATCCTGAGCGACCGCACCGGCGCGCTCCTGGGCGCCCTCTACCGGCGCGACCGCGTAGTGGTCAAGGCCTTCGACGAGCGCTTCGGGCGCGACTGGGCGCGCCTCGGGGCGATCCACGCGGGCGACCCGGGCATCACGAGCACGGACGACGACGAGGAGCGCTGGATCGTCAGCTTCAACGACGACCGCGAGCCCGGCGCCACCTACCTCTTCGACCGCGGCAGCGGCGACGCCGAGTTCCTCTTCCGCCCGCGTCCCTGGCTCGACCCCGATGCGCTGGCCCCGATGCGCCCGGTGGCGATCCGCTCCCGCGACGGGCTGACGCTGCGCTCGTACCTGACGCTGCCGCTCGGCTCCTCGGGGCGCGGCCTGCCGATGGTGCTCGTGGTCCACGGCGGCCCGTGGGCGCGGGACGCCTGGGGCTACGACGCGGAGGCGCAGTTCCTGGCCAACCGCGGGTACGCGGTCCTCCAGGTCAACTACCGGGGCTCCACCGGCTTCGGCAAGGCCTTCAAGCACGCGGCCGAGCACGAGTTCGCAGGGCGCATGCACGACGACCTCGTAGACGCGGTGCAGTGGGCGGTGGACGAGGGCATCGCCGACCCGGCGCGGGTGGGCATCTACGGCGGCTCGTACGGCGGGTACGCCGCGCTGGTCGGGGTCACGTTCACCCCGGACCTCTTCGCCGCCGCCGTCAGCGTCGTGGGGCCATCGAACCTCGTCACGCTCACCGAGAGCTTCCCGGCCTACTGGCGGCCGCTCCTCGCCGGGACCTGGTACCGATACGTCGGCGACCCGGCCGACCCGGTCCAGCGGAAGGACCTCGAGGCGCGCTCCCCGCTCTTCCGCGCCGACGAAATCCGCGCGCCGCTGCTCGTGGTCCAGGGCGCGAACGACCCGCGCGTGACCAAGCGCGAGTCGGACCAGATCGTCGCGGCGCTGCGGGCGCGCGGCGTCCCGGTCGAGTACATCGTCAAGGACGACGAGGGCCACGGCTTCGTGAAGCCAGAGAACCGGATCGAGGTCTACCGGGCCATGGAGCGCTTCTTCGCCCGCCACCTCGGGGGGCTGGCCGAGCCGGGCTGAGCTCAGCTCAGGGCCAGCGCGGGCACCGGTCCGGTCGCCTCGCGCACCCGGCTGACGCCGGACGGGTCCTTCCACACGCGGATCACCGCGCCGAGCCGCTCGGCCACGCCGGGGAGGTGCGTGATCACGACGACCAGCCGCCCGTCCTGGGCCAGCCGCTCGACGCCGGCGATGGCCAGCTCGAGCGACTCCTCGTCCAGCGCGGAGAAGCCCTCGTCGAGGAAGAGGCAGTCGCGGCGGGCGCCGGCGGCCAGGGAGATGTCCGAGAGCGCGAGCGCGAGGGCGAGGCTCGCGAGGAAGCGCTCGCCGCCGGACAGGGTGGCCGCGCCGCGCGTGCGCATGCCGCGCCGGTGGTCCACGACCGCGAGCGGGTCCGGATCCTCGCCCGCGAAGCCGTACGCCCCGAGCGAGAGCTCCTGCAGCCGCGCCGAGGCGGCGACGGCCAATCGGGCGTGAGAGCGCTGGAGGAGGTAGCGCGGGAAGCGGTTGGCCTGGAGGTCCGCGGCGACCTGCTCGAAGCGCTCGGCCTCGGCGGCCGCGGACGCCGCGCCACCGGCGAGGCGCCGTCCCTGCGCGGCCGCGCCCTCGACCCTCGCCAGCGCCGTCCGGGCCGCATCGGTTTCGGATCGCGCCGACCGCTGGGCCTCGCCGATCGCGTCCGGAGTGGCGACGCCGAGCGGCTTGCCGTGTCGCGCGATCGCCTCCCGCGCCTCTGCGCCAGCCCGCTCGGCCGTGGCGGCACGGTCGCGTGCCATCGCCGCGGCGCGCCGTCCCTCGGCGGTGAGCTCGGCCGCCGTTGCGACGAGGGCCTCGGTCGCGGCCGGGTCCGGTGGCGCGCGCTCGAGGAGCGTCGCGAGCATCGCGAGCGCGCCGTGGATCGGCCCGGTCGCGGCGCGCTCGAGCTCCTCTCGGCCGGCGGCCGCGGCACCGGCCCGTGTCGCGACGGCGCCGGCCCGGGACCCCGCCTCGACGACCGCGCGCTCGACGCCGTCTATCTCGGCGACCACGGCGTCGAGGCGGCCCACCTGATCGTCGCCCTCGCCGTGGGCGCCGAGCCGGGCGTCCAGCTCGGCGAGCTCCCCGCGGTCCCGGGCGAGGCGCTCCTCGCGCGCGGCCAGGCGGCCGCCCTCGCGCTCGAGGCGCGCCGCCTCGGCGGTGGACCGCTCGGCGGCCGTGCAGGCCGCCACCTCGGCGCGCGCCGCCTCTGCGGCCAGGCGCGCGGCCTCGTCCCGGCCGGCCTCCGGGTCGCCCCCGAGGTCCCGTACCTGCGTCTCGGCGGCGCGGGCGACACCCTCAGCCGCGGAGCGCGTCGCCGCGGCCGCGCTCAGCTCGTCGCGTGCCTCGGCAGCAGTGGCAACGGCGGCCTCAGCGGCTGAACGGCGCTCACGGGCCCGGGCCTCGGCGGCCTCGAGGCCCGGCGGCGCCGGCCCCGCCTCCGCGCCCAGCGGACCGCCGCAGACCGGGCACGGCTCCCCGGCGTCGAGCCCGGCCCGCAGGTGCGCGGCCAGGTGGGCCCGCCGCGCCGCCTCGGCCGCCTGGTCCGCGGTCACGGCCGCCCGCGCCGCAGCGCGCGAGCGCCGGTCTGCCGCGGCGAGCGCCGCCCGCGCGGCGTCCTCGCGGGTGGCGGCCGGCTCCACGGCGGCGCGCGCCTCGGCGCAGGCGCCCGCCGCCTCCGAAAGGCGCGCGAGGGCCAGGTGCCGGGCCGCCTCGTCGTCGGCGGCCGCATCGGCCGCCTGAAGTGCCTTGCGCTCGGCGGCGAGCGTCTCCTGCAGCTCGGCCAGGGCCGTGGCCTCGCCGGGAAGCGCGGCTCGGAGCGCGGCGGCCCGCTCCGCGAGGCCCCGGAGGGCCGCCAGCTGGGCGGCCGTGCCGCCCAGCCGCTCCTGTGCGGCGTGCCGCGCTGCCACCGCCGCCTCGAGAGCCCGCTCCGCCGCCGTGCGCTCCTCCGTCGCGGCGCCCGCCGCCTCGCGCGCTGCGGCGAGGCGCGCGGCGAGCTCGCCGAGCAGCTCGCCGGAGGGCACGCGGGCGAGCGCCGCCTCGAGGGCGTCCGCCTCGCCGGCGGCCTCCCGGGCCGCCACGGCGGAACGCTCCACGACCGCGGCGAGCGGCCGCAGGCCGCGGATCGCCGCAAGTCGCGCGGCGGCGGATCGTGCCGTCCGAGCTGCGGCCACGCGCTCCCGCGAGCCGTGGCGCTCGAGCAGCGACGCCTCGCGCGCTAGCGCGGCCGCCTCGCGCGCGGCACCCTCCCGTGCTGCGAGCGCCTCCACCCGGGCGGCCTCGAGCGATGCGACGCCGAAGAGCTCGCGCAGGATGGCGTCCCGATCCCGGGGCGTTGCCTCGAGGAACTGCGCGAAGCGCCCCTGGGCGAGCATCACGGCGCTCGTGAAGGCCGGGAAGCCGATGCCGATGAGCTCGAGCAGCCGGCGGTTCACCGGCGCTGCGCCGGTGACGTGGTCGACGGGCGGGCCGCCGTCGCCGAGGAGCCGCTCGAGCAGATGGCCCGGCTCCGGCGCCCCCTGCCCGTACCTGCGGGTGACGCGGAACACCTCGCCGTCGGCGGTGAACGTGAGCCGCACCTCGCCGTTGGCCTCCCCGAGCGTCAGGAGCTCCCGCGGCCCGGCTTGCTCTGGGGTCCGTCCATAGAGGGCGAAGGCGATCGCGTCGATCACGCTGGTCTTGCCCGCGCCCGTGTCGCCGGCGATGACGACCAGTCCGCTCGCGCGCAGGTCCACGGCCTGCTCGGCGTAGGAGCGGAAGTTGCGAAGCTCGAGCTCGAGCGGCCGCACGTCAGCCGTCCCCGCCGCGCTCTGCTCGTGCGAGCGCCGTGCGGAAGGCCCCGACGAGGCTCTCGTCCGCCGGCCGGCCGACGCTCTCGCGCCAGGCCGCGTAGAGCTCGCCGAGGTCCGCCGCGTCCGGGCCGTCCCCGCCGCCGGGTCCCGGGACCGCAGGCGAGGCGGCGGCGACCGGCTCGACGCGCAGGGCGTCCGGCACCCGCTCCCGGACCTCGCGCACCAGGTCGAGCGGCGCGTCCTCGAGCTCCACCTCGCAGAGGAACCAGGCGTCCGGGTGCTCCGCCGCCAGCGCCGGGAGCTCGTCGAGGCGGCCGCGGATCCGGACGAGCCGCCGCCCCGCCTCGGCCGTGAGCGCCCGCGTGGCGCCGCCACCGGGGCCGATCTCGACCAGCGTCGCCCCGCGTGCCTGGCCCTCGTCCGAGAAGTCGAGCGCCATCGGGCTCCCCGAGTACGCGGCGCCCGGCCGTCCGGCCACGCCCTGCGGGCGGTGCACGTGCCCCAGCGCGACGTAGTCGGCGCCTCCGGGAAGCGCGGGCCCGGGGAACGCCCATGCGCTGCCGAGCGTGAGGGCGCGCTCGCCGCCGCCGGCCAGGGCCCGGTCGACCATGAGGTGGGCGACGAGCGCGGTCGCGCCGCCGGCCGCGCGGCGCCGGTCACGAAGCTCCTCGTCCAGCGCGTCAATGCGCGCGGTCACCTCGGCGAGGTGGAGGCCGCCGGCGTGGGCGACGGTCGCGCCGGCGGTCACCGGCGTGCCGCCCGGGTCCGGCCAGGGCAGGGCGGCGACGTGGAGGAGCCCGTTCCGCGTCTCGAGCGTCACCGTGGCCTCATCAGGCGAGCCCGGCTCGGCGACCATGGCGATCCGCGGCGCCAGGTAGGGGGCGAGCTCGGCCCAGAATGCGGGATCGTCGTGGTTGCCGGTCACGGCGACGACCGGGGCCACGCTGGCGAGGTCCTCGAGCGCGCGCAGGCAGGCGGCGAGCACCTGCGGCTCGATGAGGCGCCGGTCGAGCAGGTCGCCCGCCACGAGCACGGCGTCGACGCGCTCTGCGGCGGCCAGCTCCGCGAGCTCGGCGAGCACCGCCTGGGCCTCCTCGAGCCGGTCGATGCCGTGAAGGCGCTTGCCGAGGTGCCAGTCGGCCGTGTGCAACAGCCGCATGGGCGCCGGCCTACGACGGCGGGCCATCACGCTCGGAGGATTCGGGAGGAACGTGCCGGAGTGCGTCGAACACGGCAGCGGCAAGGGCCGTGGGCGCGTTTGGGGCGAGCAACCGCGCCCATGCCCCTTGCTCGAGCGGACGAACAGCAAACGGCCCTTCCCCGGGCTCGCCGTACGGGCGAACCGTCCACCCGGGGAAGAGCCGCCACCACAGCCGCCTGGCGGCGGTGGCGCTAGAGGAGGGTGACGTTGCCGGCCAGCGGGCCGCGATCTCCGTCGCGCGGCTCGAACTGGACCCGCTGCCCCTGCTCCAGCGTCCGATACCCCTGCATGTTGATGTCCGAGTGATGGACGAAGTAGTCGCGGTCGCCGTCGTCGGGCGTGATGAAGCCGTAGCCCTTCTCAGGCGAGAACCACTTGACGACGCCTTCGGGCATGGTCTGGTCTTCCCCTCCTGGGAACGGCCCTCCCCGCCGGGTACGAGCGACCGGCAGCCTGCCGACGACTCAGGTCTCGTGGCGGCGACGAGGGTGCTGATTGACGTCCTCGGGCCGGGATGGTTTCCGTTCCACCCTCGACCGCGGCGCGATCGTACCCCGAAGCGCGGATGTCCGCCACCGGCGATCATCAGCGTTTTGGATGCTGCGACCGGGGTGCGCGTTATGCGACAACCCCCGCCAGCGCCTCGGCGACGGCGGCGTTGACGACCTGGCCGTCGTGGACGTTCACGCCGTCCTTGAGCTCCGGACGGCGTCGGACCGCCGCGTCGATGCCGCCCTCCGCGATCGCCAGCACGTAGGGCAGCGTGGCGTTGCAGAGCGCCTGGGTCGAGGTGACCGGCACGGCGCCGGGCATGTTGGCGACGCAGTAGTGCACGACGCCGTCGACCGTGTAGACCGGGTCGCTGTGGGTCGTCGGGTGCGCCGTCTCGACGCAGCCGCCCTGGTCCACGGCGACGTCGACGATGACCGAGCCCGGGCGCATGTCGCGCAGCATCGAGCGCTCGATGAGCCGGGGCGCCTTCGCGCCGGGGATCAGCACGGCCCCGACGACCAGATCGGCCTCGGCCACGAGCTCGGCGATGGCCAGGCGGGTCGAGTAGAGGAGCGTCACGCGCCCTGCGAGCACCAGCTCCAGCTCCCGCAGCCGGGTGAGGTCGACGTCGAGCACGGCGACATGGGCCTGCATGCCCGCGGCGATCATCGCGGCGTTGATGCCCACGATGCCACCGCCCAGGATCAGCACCGACCCGGGTGCGACGCCCGCGACGCCGCCCAGGAGCACGCCGCGGCCGCCCAGCGGCTTCTCGAGATAGCGGGCGCCGGCCTGGACGGCGAGGCGGCCGGCGACCTCGCTCATCGGCGCAAGGAGCGGGAGGCGACCCTCCGTGTCCTGCACCGTCTCGTAGGCGACGCCGGTCACGCCCGCGGCCTGCAGCGCAAGCGCGACGTCCGGGTTCGCGGCCAGGTGCAGGTAGGTGAACAGCACCTGCCCCTCCCGCATGAGCGCGAACTCCTCGGGCTGCGGCTCCTTGACCTTGAGCACGAGGTCCGCACCCCAGGCCTCCACCGCGTCGCCGATGCGCGCGCCGGCGCGCACGTAGGCGTCGTCGGAGAAGCCCGCCCCCGATCCGGCGCCCTCCTCGACGACGACGTCGTTGCCGGCCCGGGAGAGCTCGAACGCCCCCGCCGGCGTCAGCGCCACCCGGTACTCCTCGACCTTCACCTCGCGCGGGACGCCGACGAGCATCGGGCGACCACCTCCTTGCCGCGTGAGTTTAGTGCTCCGCCCCAGAAGTCTCGTCGCCGTCCGGCGGCTGCAACGCTCGGCCCGGTGCGAACGTCAACGCTCCGACGTACCTCGGCCTCGGGGGCTGTGTCCTCGCCTGCGCCCATATGCCGGGATATGGGGCGCAGGCTGCGTCCTTGCCCGGCCGGCGTTTCGCACCCCGGCCATGCAACGGACTCCTGGGGCGGAGCACTAGTCCTCGTGTCCGAGCCGACGCCGCGTCAGCTCGCTGGCGACGAGCGCCGCCAGGAACGCCGTCGCGGCCAGCGCGCTCGCCGCGCCGAGGGCGATCAGGACCCCGCGCCAGCGGTCGCCGCGCTCCACCCGGTAGCTCGCCGCCGCCAGATCGGCCGCGCGCGCGGCCTCGAAGGCGACCAGCGGGTGGGCGGCCGCCCCGGACGACGCGCGCTCGAGGGCCTCGTGGGCGTCGCCGAACTGCCGGTGCCAGAACGAGTCCATCCCGAGGCGGAAGAGCCGCTCGCGCGCGCCCTCTCCTTGTGTGACGCCGGCGGCGATGAGCAGGCGGCGCACGTCGCCGGCCTGCTCGGCGATCGGCGGCTCGGTACGGGTGGCCCGGCGCACGATCACGCCGTGGGCCTGCCCGGTGTCGTCCAGGAGCGGCGCCCCCGAGTCGCCTAGGCGAACCGGCGTGCTGAGGGCCGCGAACTGCGCCCGGCTCGTGTCGTGCTGGATCCGGGCGACCCGCACGATGTCCCCTCGCCGCAGGACGGGCGCCGGGCCGGCGTTGCCGCCGAAGCCCGGTACCACCACGGGCGTGCCCTGGGTCTGGCCGTCCTCCAGGCGCAGTGCCGGGCGCCCGCCAGGTCCCGCGAGCCACAGGACCGCCAGGTCGCGGTTGCCCCGCCCGCGCGCGAGCACGCCGGCTGCGATCGGGCCGGGGAGGCGGCCCTCCTCCATGTCGCCCGAGACGGCGGGGAAGAGGCGGATCGAGAGGATGCGCCCGCCGGCCGGCCGCTGGACGTTGTGGCGCGCGGTGACGACGACCGAGCGGCGCACCCCGTGCACCCTCACGTCGCCGACGCCGAACGCCGTCGCGTTCAAGAGGTCCACCGCCCGCGCGCGCCGGCGGCCCCTGCGCGACAGGGTCTCGACCTCCAGCCGGTACACGGCCGGCGTGGCCACAAGCGCCGCGCGCGCCATCTGGTCCGTGGTCGCGTCGGTCAGCTCGGACGGGGCGGCCGCCGGGCGCGCGACGGCTCCCGCCGCGAGGCCGGCCGCAAGCCCGCCCATCGCGAGCGCAGAGATCGCAAGGGCGGGGAGCGCCGGTCGCATGAGCCCAGGGTACGCCCGGGCGCCGGATCTCAGTGACGGAAGTGGCGCCGCCCGGTGAGCACCATCGCGGCGCCGAGCCGGTCGCACGCGGCGATGATCTCCTCGTCCCGGATCGAGCCGCCCGGCTGCACCAGCGCGGCCACGCCGGCCGAGACCGCGGTCTCCGGGCCGTCCGGGAAGGGGAAGAACGCGTCGCTCGCCAGGGACGAGCCCCGGATGTCGAGGGTCGCCGCCGCAGCCTTCTCGATCGCGAGGCGCACGGAGTCCACGCGGCTCATCTGGCCGGCGCCGATGCCCACCGTCGCGAGG
>DATFWK010000125.1:0-2571 GCA_035259345.1 Miltoncostaeaceae bacterium
GCCCAGCCGAACGGGACCTACCTCGTGCAGGACGCGTTCACGATGACCGGCCCGGCCGGCGCCCCGCCGCGGCCGGCGGGGCTGAGCCTCGGGGTCGGGGCGGACGCCAACAGCGTCTACGCGGTCTTCGCCGGCTCGGACGCCATCGAGCGGATCGTCAACCCGGCCGGCCCGCTGGCGAGCGTCGCGGTGCAGGTGGTCGGCCGCCTCACGAGCCCGCTCGCGACCGGGGTCAGCGTGACCGGCGGCTTCATCGGAGCGGGCACGGTGGCGAGCCCAGAGCGCGCCGGGGTCTACGTCGCCCAGTCCGACGGGACCGTGGCGAGCATCCCGGCGCCTCCGGCGGTGCTGCCTGCGGGCTTCTCGCCCCCGGCCGCGACGCCGGCCTACTCGGCGGGCGCGCCGATCGGCGCCATCGCCTCGTACACGGCGAACACGGCCCGGTTCGTCTACGCCGTCACGGCCGGCGCGCGCTTCCCCGCAGACGCCGGCGTCGACCGCCTCGACCGCTTCAACACGCGGACCGGCGCCGTCGACCGCGGGTACGCGACCGGGTTCACGCACGGCACGGGCCTCGCGACGCGGTTCGCCGCGGCGAACCCGGCGAACGGGACGGTCATGGTCATGGACGACCCAGCGGCCGCTTTGCTGGGGCCGCCCGTCGGTGCCGCGCGGGCGCTCGTCGTCGGCCGGCCGGTCGCGCGCGTGACGGGCGGGCCCACCGGCGCGCCGGGCGGCTTTCCCCCGGCGCCCGGCTTCACCAACTCCTCGACCCCGTCGTTCACCGTGGCCGGGTTCGCCATGGACGGGGGCGTGGGAGCGCTCACCGTGCGCTGCAAGCTGTTCCCCAAGGGGGCGAACCCCGCCCTGACGCCCTTCCAGGACTGCACCGGCGGCTCCTTCAGGCAGACCGCGCCGCTCGGCGAAGGCGCCTACGTGTTCGCAGCCCAGGCCGTCCAGGGCGTCGCCGGCATCGAGCAGGCGCTCCCCCTGACCGTGGACCTGACGCCCCCGGCCGCGCCGGTGGTGACCGTCCCGGCCGACGGGTCCCTCATCGGCCCCAACCCGGTGTTCGCGTTCTCGGGCACCGAGCCGGACCTGGCGTTCCGCTGCAGCCTCGACGGCGCCGCCGAGGCGGCCTGCGCTCCGGGCCCGACCTTCGCGTTCTCCGCCGACGGGGCGCACGCCCTGTCGGTCCGGGCCGTCGACCGCGCCGGCAACGCGAGCGTGCCGTCCATCCCGGTCTCCTTCCGGGTCGACGCGACCCCGCCGACGCTCTCGATCGACAGCCCGGCCGAGGGAGCCCCGGTGCCGGGGCCGGATCCTGAGATTCGCTTCTCGACGGGCGAGGCGCAGGCGGCCTTCGCGTGCCGCATCGACGACGGCCCGTTCACGAACTGCCAGTCCCCGTTCAAGCCGGTCGGCCTCGTCCCCGGGCGGCACATCGTGTTCGTCCGCGCGACGGACGCGGTCGGCAACGTCAGCCCGCTCCTCTCGCGCTCGTTCGTACTCCTCGCCCCGGCCGCGACGCCGCCGACGACGCTCGGCTCGGCCCTCGGCCCGGCTCCGAAAGGATCGCCACGGCCACGGGTCATCGCCCTGCGCATCGCCGGCAAGGACCGCCTCGCCCACCTGCGTCGGAAGGGCCTCCCGGTGGTGGCCATCCTCTCCGCCGATGCCCGCTTCCTCCGTCTGCGGCTGATGAGCGCGCCCGCCCCGCGCGCCGGCGCCAAGTCGCGGGCGCACGTCGTCGCCGCGCTCGACCGCCGGCTCACTCGCGGCGGCACGATCCGGCTCACGTTGCCCGCAGCGGCCCTTCGCAAGCTGGTCGCCGGCCGCTACAGCCTCGAGGCGACCGCCGGGCTCAGCTCACGAACACTCGGCGGGGCCGTGGCCAGGACGATCCGACTCACCCGTTAGGCGGGACGCCTGCCAAGGGGCGGCGGGAGGCAGGGCTACACTCCTCACAGGGGGTGTGGCGGAACGGCAGACGCGGCGGTCTCAAACACCGCTGACCGCAAGGTCGTGTGGGTTCGAGTCCCACCACCCCCATCGCCCTTGGTGGGAGCGGGAACGACGCGACGATGCGCGAGTGGCCTCGCAAGATCTCTGTGGGATTGCGACCGCCACGGCGACGACGGCCGCGAGCCGCGGAGGGGAGTGATGATCGACATCGGGTTCGACTTCAGGACGGATGCCGAGGGCAAGGACCCCGACTCGCACAGTCCCACACTCCGCAGGTACCACCGGCTCCTATGGAGCAAGCGCCTACCCAGCGGAGCGTGCTTCGATCTGTCGGACACCTATCGCGGGGTGTACCTGCACCATCAGTCGGCCTTGGGGGAGTTCTTCCTGTCGAGCGACGCGGTGATTCCGACGTTCACGAGGTGGCTGGCCCTTAAGCCGATCACCGACCAGTTGCCCGAGGTGGAAAACGAGGCGTTCAGGACGATCGCCTACACGATCGGAGCCATGATGGTGTTCCCGGGGAACCCGGTCGATCGCAAGTGGACCATCAACCAGGCCCGAGGCTGCACGAGGTCCATCTCCGATCGGTTCGACCTCACACTC
>DATFWK010000126.1:0-12455 GCA_035259345.1 Miltoncostaeaceae bacterium
GCGAGGTCGGCATGGCCGGGCCGCGGCAGCGTCACCGGCGGCACCTCGCCCTCCGGCTCCCAGATCGCCATCCGGTCGCGCTCCCAGTTCGGGAAGTCGAGGTTCGCGATCTGGAGCGTGAGCGGGCTGCCGAGCGTGCGCCCGTGCCGCACGCCGGAGATCACCTGGACGCGGTCGCGCTCGATCTTCATCCGCCCGCCGCGCCCGTAGCCGAGCTGGCGGCGCGCGAGGTCGGCGTCGATGTCGTCCGGGCGGAGCTCGAGGCCGGCGGGAAGGCCCTCGATCAGCGCGACGAGGGCCGGCCCGTGCGACTCGCCCGCCGTGCGGTAGGTCAGCGCCACGGCCCACGAGTTTACAGGCGCCCCGGCGCCCTCCGGCTCCGCGGGCCGCGCCGAAATGACGACGGGGCGCCCGAGGGCGCCCCGTCGCCGAACCGAGCCGCGCGGGGCGGCGCTACTTGGTCGTCGCCGGCGTCGGCGTGACCGTCGTGAGGTCCTGGGCCCGGATGCCCGTGACCTTGATCTGGTACGAGGCGCCCGTCGACTGGTTGGTCAGCGTGATCGACTCGCCCTTCTTGACCACGATCGTGCTGCTGCCGCCCGGGAGCTGGCCCGCGTTCAACTTCAGCGTGACCGAGGCGGCCCCGATCTTCTGGACCGTGAACTGCTTGGTGTCCGAGGGGATCTGGTCCTTCGTCCGGACGACCACCTCGTCGCCGGAGATCTCCATCGTCGCCTCGAGGGCGGGAGCCGTGGCCGGCGCCTTGGTCGTCGTGGCGCTCGCCGGCGCCGAGGAGGCAGCCGGGGGCGTCGTGGCCGCCGGGGTGGCGCTCGCCGTCGAGCTCGTGCTCGCGGTGGAGGCCGGGGCCGAGACCGGGGCGCCCGACGGGGTCGGCCCGGAGGTCGCCGGCACGGTGGGGTCGATGGCCGTGGGGTCGTGGAAGATCACCGCCGCGCGCTTGGCGTCGAAGCGGCTGTAGCCGGCGATGCTCGCGTCGCCGTTCGGCTGGGCGAGCTGCCCGGCCACCGGGGTGACGGCCGAGACCGACCCGCCGGCGGCGGAGACCGACGCGCTCGGCGTGGCCGAGGCGGCTGCCGGGGGCGTCGCGGGGTTGGACGGCTGGCCGGACGAGCTCGACGACCCGCCGCCGCTCCCGCAGCCGGCGAGCACGCCCGCGGCCGCGGCGACGGCCAGGGCGCCGATCGCGATGGACTTGGAGCGGGTCATCGGGCGGTGCCTCCGGTGGTCGTCCCAGCGGTCTGGGTGGTCGACCCGGCGCCCGCGGCGGTGCGGGAGAAGGCGACCAGGTTGATGTTGGCGGTGACGAGGTCCTTGTCGGAGATCGTCTTGGTCGTGGCGGCGGCCGTGCTCGAGGTGCCGTTGCTCGTGAGGCTGGCCTGGGTGATCGTCATCAGGCGGCCCCCGACGCGCACCTTGCCCTTGACCGGGTCCACGGCCACCTTGCGGTGGAGCGTGTACATGAAGTCCTGGACGTCCAGGAAGCGGCCGGTGACCGAGACCTGGAGCGGCGTGCCGGTGACGCCGGCGTAGTCCGTCGAGTCGCCGGGCTTGATGGAGCCGAGCTCGACGTGCGAGCCCTGCGCCAGCCGCTGCAGCTGCAGGATCGTCTCGGGGATCTCGGGCCGGGACGGCAGCGCCTTCGAGAGCCGGAGCTCGTCGGCGAGCGTGTGGCCAGGCTCCTTGGACTTGCCCATCAGGGCGTCGATCTGGGTCTGGAGGGCATCCACCCGCGACTGGTTGTCGCGGGCCTCGTTCTGGGCCGTGGAGAGGTCCTTGCGGGCCGGCTTGACGTAGAACCAGTAGAGGCCGCCGACCAGGGCGACCAGCCCCGCGGCGATGATGAGGACGGTGTCGCGTGCGCTCAGCTTCATGGCGTGTGGGTGGTCGCGGTGGACGGGGCGGTCGTCGCGCCGGCTGCCCGGACGCCGACGATCCGCTGGTCGATCGGGATGTCGAGGGAGAACTTCAGCGAGTCACGGGAGGCGCCCGTGCCCGCCGTCACGACGTCGACGGTCGTGAGCTTGGGCTCGCCGAGGCCGGGGACCGCCTGGAGGCGCACCATCATCCGCGCCACCTGGTCCCGCGTGAACGCCCCGCCGTCCATGTGGATGGCGGTCGGCGTCTGCGCCGCCGCGGCGGCGGCCGCGGCCGTGCCGGGCGTCGTCGCCGCCGGCGTCCCCTGCGGGGTCTCGACGGACAGGTTGGTCAGCCAGACCTGGCGGGGCGCCACGGTCGCGATGTTCCCGATCACGGTGCCCCAGTTGATGCGCGCCTGGGCGATGCCCGCGACGAGCGCCTTGGTCTGCTCGTAGCTGCCGCCCTGGGCGGCGGTCTGCCGCGCGGAGGTCAGCTGCGAGCTCAGCGCGGTCTCGCGTGCGGCGAGCGCGTCGGCCTTCGTCTTCTGGTCGGCGACCTGGCTGTGGACCGAGTGGCCGTAGAAGAAGAGCCCGCCTGCGACGGCGACGCCCGCGACGGCCGCGACGTGCAGCTTCGTCGGCTTGAAGGCGACGCGCTCACGGCGCCGCTCGGGTGGAAGAAGGTTGACGGCTCTCATCGGTCCTCCGGCGCGTCCAGCGCCAGCCCGACGGCAACTGCCGCACGGGAGGCGACGTCATGTCCAAGATCGGCAGACCGCGCCAGGTTCTGGAGCGGGTCGCCGACGACGACCGGGATGCCCAGCGCCTGCTGGACATAGCGGTCGAGCCCGGCGCAGAGCGCCGTGCCACCTGAGAGCACGAGCCGGTCGATCGGCCGCGCGAACTCCTGGGAGCGGTAGAAGTCGATCGTGCGCCCGATCTCCTGAACGAGCGGGCGGACGGCGAGCGCGAGCGCGTGGCGCACTCGCGAGACCGTCGGCTGGTCGGCTCCCTCGGGCAGCTCGCCGAGCAGGCCGCAGGCCGACTTCAGGGCCTCGGCCTCCGGGGCCGGCAGGCCCGTCTGGTCCGCGACGGCGTTGGTGAGGTCCACCCCGCCGAGGCCGACCAGGCGGGTGAACTGGCTCACCCGGTCGACGGCCACCACGATGTTGGTCATGCTGGCGCCGATGTGGCACACGACCTGGGCCGTGCCGGCCAGCTCGTGCTCGTCGGCCGCCGGCAGGAACGCCCGGATCAGCGCGAAGGCCTCGAGGTCGATGCCCGCGGGTCGGAGGCCGGCCCGGCGGACCGCCCCGATCAGCGCCTCGACCATCTCCCGGTGCGCGGCGACCACGACGACCCGCATCCGCGGCCCGTCCTCGCCGTCGACCATGTCCACCGACTGGTAGTCGAGGATCGCCTGGTCCGGCGGGATCGGGATCTGCTCGAACGCGGCGGCCTCGATCGTCGCCCGCTGCTCGGCCGGGTCGTCCAACGCGGGGATCTCGACGGTGCGGACCACGACGCGCTGGTTGGCGACGCCGAGGCGCACCGAGCGCCCGCTGAACTTGGACTCGCGCCAGAAGCGGCGGATGTGCGTTGCGAGCGCCGCGGGGTCGGTGACCTCGCCGTCGACGACCACGCCCTCGGGGAGCGGCTCGACCGCCGCCTTCACCAGCGCGCGCCCGTCCTTGACCTCGGCGCCCGCGAGGGAGCTCGATCCGATGTCCAGTGCAACCACGGTGCTCATACGACGTCCTTGTTGGAGATGGGGTTGGGCCTCAGCCGCCGATGCGATCGGCGTACCAGTTGAGCATTGCGGGACCGCACCAGAGCGCCAGCAGCGCTCCTGCGGCAAGGAAGGGACCGAAGGGAACGGCGGACTTGCGCGCTGAGCGCCCGACCCGGACCAGCAGGGCCGCGCCGAGCAGCGCGCCGGCGAGGAACGCGATCGCGAGCGCCGGGATGACCGACGCGCCGAGCACGGCGCCGAGGAGCAGGGCGAGCTTGACGTCGCCGAAGCCCATGCCGCGCGGGTAGACGAGCCACAGGAGCCCGAGGAACGCCGCCGCGCCGGCGGCGGCGATGACCGGCACCCACCAGCGGTCGGGGGCCGCGAGCACCGAGCAGGCGAGCGCGACGGCCGCGGCGGGGAGCACCACGACGTTCGGGATCAGCCGGTGCTCGAGGTCGATGACCACGACCGGCACCAGCGCCAGCGCCATGACCATCACGGCCAGCCCGCGCCAGGTGGCGCCGTACGCGAGGATCGCGCCGGCGGCGAGGCCGCCGCTCGCGAGCTCGAGCGCCGGGTAGCGCCAGTGGATCCGCTCGCGGCAGGACGAGCAGCGCGCGCCGAGGGCGAGCCAGGAGAGCACCGGCACACTCTCGTGCCAGCGCAGCTGATGCCCGCAGGCGGTGCAGCGCGACCGCGGCGAGAGGAGCGACTCCTCCCGCGGCCAGCGCCAGGTCAGCACGCTGAAGAACGACCCCATCGCGAGGCCGACGACGCCCGCGACGAGCGCCCAGTACCAGGTCGGGACGGAGCTCATCAGTGGCGGACCTTGGTGATGCGGAAGATGTCGAAGACGCGGACCTTGCGCGGCGTGCTGACGCCGGCGGCCATCTTCGCGTCGCCGGGGACGAACAGCCGGACCTGGACCTTGCCCCGCCCGGTCACGACCGCGCGGATGACCTTGTTGAAGCGCGCGGAGCGCGGGGTGAACGAGGCGAACGTGACCCAGCCCTTGGCGCCCTTGGCCTGGACCAGCACCTTGCGCGCCGGCGAGACCGTGCCCGTGATCCGCAGCTTGCCGCCGCGGGCGACCTTCAGGGAGCGCAGGCGCAGCGTGGCCTTCGGGGCGACCTTGACCGCGAAGGCGCCGACGCCGTCCGGCACGCCCGGGCCGGCGGACCAGCGGACGCGGTAGGCGCCGTTGATGCGCGGGGCCACCTTGAAGAGGTACTGGCCGCTCGCGTCGCCGCGGACCGTCGCGACCGGCGTGTAGCCGGGCTCGCCCGCGAGCCGGCGCTCGAGCGTCACGGCCGGGGCGTTCACGCGGGCGCCCGCGAAGCTGACGGCGCCGGTGACGTTGAGGGAGCGGCCGAAGTCGATCGTCGCGGGCACGGTGCCGAGGCCCATGTCCGGGGGCGCGGTGGTGACGAAGCGGTGCACCGGGCTCCAGGCGCCCTTGATGCTGTCGCAGTAGTCGCCGCGCACGCGCCAGTACCAGGTGCCGGTGTGCGTGACGGTCGCGCCGCGCGGGACGAGCGCCGTCTGCACGGCGGAGACCACCGGGTCGGCGTCGACGAGGGCGCCGGCGTCCTTGATCTGGACGTCGTACGAGCAGACATGCGTGAGCGGCGCCCAGCGCAGGAGCGGCGGGCCGACGCTGACGGCGCCGTCCGCGGGCCCGCTGACGTCGGGGGCCGGCGACGAGAGGATGAACCGCTGCGGCGCGCTCCACGCGCCCTTGCCGTCGCCCGTGTCGATCGGGCGCACGCGCCAGTACCAGGTGCCGTCGCCGAGGCGCTTGGCGTCCTGGGTGCTGCCCGGGACGATGCCCGTGCCGAACGTCGTCACCGGCGTGCCGGGCTCGGGCGTGTCGAAGCTCGGCGAGGAGCTGACGACGGCCTCGTACTTGAGCGCTCCGGGGACCTCATTCCAGGAGAGCATCGGCGGCTCGGCGACGGAGGTGCCGTCCGCGAACGTCGGCGTGATGACCGTCTGCTTCTTGAAGGTGCTCGAAGCGGTCGCGGTGGCCTCGTCGTCCGTCGACTGCCAAAGCGGCGTGGCGACGGCGCCGGTGCCCCAGACCACGCGCCACCAGTAGCCGGTGCCGGACTGGTTGTCCGGAAGCGCCGCGTCCGGGGCGAACGCCGTCGTGTCGGTGACGTGGCTCGCGACGATGTTGTTGAAGTTCGGGTCCGTCGCCAGGTCCACCCGGTAGACGGTCGCGTCGACCAGCGTGCCGGCCGAGGGGCCCGCGCTCGCCAGCCCGTGGACCGCCGTCCAGCGCAGCGCCGGGACGACCATGTCGGAGAGCGTCGGGACGGTGTCGAGGACCGGGAGCAGGCTCGTGCTCGACGGGGTGACCACGGTGAACGAGCGCGGCGAGCTCCAGCCGCCGGGGAGGGTCGCGTTGACGCCGTCGAAGATCGGACGCACGCGCCAGAAGCGGGTCGCCCCGGGCAGGAGCCCCTCGATCACATACGACGTGACCTTCGGCGAGGCGACGGACGTCATGTTGGCGGCCGAGGGGCCGACCTGGAGCTCGTAGGAGGCGGCTCCCGGCGTCGGCTCCCAGCGCAGGACCGGGGCCGAGACGGAGGCGCCCGGCGCCGGCTCGAGCGCGGTGGCGCGCGGGCTCACGCGGGCGAACGGCGGCGAGGTGGTCCACGGCCCGGCGTTGTCGTTGGCGTCGTGGGCGCGGACGCGCACCTGGTAGCTGTCGTCCGGGAAGAAGCCGAGCGCGGCCGACGGCGTGGAGAAGGCGACGTGGTTGTGGATCGCCGAGAACGACGGGGTCGCGAAGAGGTCGGCGGGCGCCACCTGGAGCTCGTACTCCTTGGCGCCGAGAACGGGGCTCCAGCTGAAGTAGGGGTGGAACGCGAAGGTCGTCGTCGGCGCGCCGCCCGGCCGGTCCGTCACGGCCAGGCCGGCGATCTGGTTCGGCCAGGTCTTGAAGAAGTGGCCGATCGCGCTCATCGCGCCGGCGGTGCCGGCCGCGTCGCTGCCGCTCACCCGCCACCAGTACTCGCCGTCCTGCAGGAGCTTGTCCGGCACGATCGCGGCCTGCTCGCTGTCGCCCTTCCACACGATGTTCGTGAACGCCGGGTTGTCGGCGATCTCGACGTGGTAGACGGCGGCGCCGGGCACCGGGTCCCAGCGCAGGACCACGGCGTCCGTGGGGTAGGAGAAGACGGCGCCGTCGCTCGGGACGAGGCCCTGCGGCCTGCTGCCGGGGAGGTCCTGGGCAAAGACCGACGGCGCGGCCTGGGTCGCGGGCGCCGGGGCCGGGGCGGTCGCGGCGATCGCGGCAGGCACGCCCGCGCCGATCGCGAGCGCGGCTACGGCGACCGGCAGCCTGAGCCGGTTCCTCCGGAGGGCCCTGCGTGCGACATCCGTGCGCTGGCGCTTCATTCCGTCGAGTACTCCTGTGGAGGCGTGGAGGCGGACGTATCCCACGTAGGCAATCGGCACGGGGCCCCTGCGACTTAACGCAGGGACCCTGCGAAATTCGCCCCCCGCAAAACGAGCGAGCCCGCCGGGAAGGCGGGCTCGCGGACGAACGGGGCTCGAGGCCGGGCTACCACTCGTTGGCGGCGCACCCGAGGCCCGAGACGCATCTGAGCGCCTTGCCGGCCGGGGTGCGCTCCCAGGAGATGGTGTTCCCGGAGCTGCTCCTCGTCTGGAGGGTGTAGTTGTCGAACGGAGGGCCGGTGGTGGTCACCTGCACCTGCGCGCTCTTCGCGAGAGCCGGCGTCGCCTGCCAGTTGACGTTCGGCTCGAGCGGGCTGAGCGACGGGACGAGACCGCCCGACGCTGCGAAGTCGAAGTCCTGGTGGTCTGCGTAGTAGGACTCGACGGCCGTCGCCGCGTTGCGGAGCAGCGACTTGGCCTGGGCGTCCTGCGCGCCGCGCTTCTGGCCCAGGAAGGCCGGAATCGCGATCGACGCGAGGATCCCGATGATGAGGACGACGACGAGGAGCTCGATCAGCGTGAAGCCGTGCTGCCCGTTGAACCGCTTCGGGTGGTTGGACATCAGCTGGTCCTTCTGACGGAATGAGTACGGAGCGAGCCGCAGGGTGCGGGCGGGCTCCCCCTCCTCATCGGCACCGGGGGGCGAATCCCTTAAAACGCGAAATCCTGCAAAACGTCGGAACGAGTCGGGCCCGCCGAAGCGGGCCCGAGGGAACTGCGTGATGCGGTGAGGCGGGTACTACCAGGTGCCGGTGGAGCAGCCGGTGCAGGTGCGGGTGACCTTGGCCTGGTTGTCGCGGGCGTAGGTGTAGGTGTTGCCCGAGGCGCTGGTGGAGTCCAGCTGGTAGCCGTCCTTGACGGCGCCACCCGTGAGGGTGATCTGGACCTGGTTGCTCTTGGCGAGCGCGCCGGCGGCGGTCTGCCAGTTGATGTTCGGCTCGATGGCGCCCATGGCGGCGGGCGTCGCGGCGGTGAAGTCCTGGTTGTCCGAGTAGTAGGACTCCATGGCGATCGCGCCGTTGCGCAGCAGCGACTTGGCGTTCGCGTCCTGGGCGCCCTTCTTCTGGCCGAGGAACGCGGGGATGGCGATGGCGGCCAGGATGCCGATGATGAGCACGACGACCAGGAGCTCGATGAGGGTGAAGCCCTCCTCCTTCGCCGCGCGGCTACGAAGACGTGCAAGCATTGAGGATCTCCTCCATGAGAACAGGATTCCGCATCGGGGAGCGTTGGACGTCTCCGTGCGTCAGGCTCTCTATCGGCTCGGTGAAACGCTTCTTGAATCACTCACCAAGCACGATCCCGGGCCCGATGTGAGCGCCGTCAGGCTGATCACCGACGGCGCCTGCCTGGACAACGGTCGCGCGGACCCGCGCGGCGGCTGGGCCGCGATCCTAATCGGCCCGGACGGCGGCGAGCGGGTGCTCACGGGCGCCGAGGCGCCCTCGACGAACAACCGCATGGAGCTCACCGCGGCCATCGAGGGGCTGGCCGCCGCGCCGGCCGGCTCGGACGTCGAGGTGCTGACCGACTCGGCGTACCTCGCAAACGGCGTGAACCAGGGCTGGATCGAGAACTGGAAGCGCAAGGGCTGGGTCACGGCGGCAAAGAAGCCGGTGGCCAACCGCCCGCTCTGGGAGCGCCTTGACGCGGAGATCGCCCGCCACCGGAGCGTCCGCTTCCGCCACGTGCGCGGGCACGCCGGGCACGAGGAGAACGAGCGGGCCGACCGGCTCGCCCAGGAGGCCGCCGCCGGCGCCGAGCCCGAGACCGGGCCGACCGGCGACGAGCAGGGCCAACTGGATCTGGGCCTTTAAGGCGGTTCCTTAAGGAGCGACGTTCAGGCCCGGGTCGTAGGAATCCCGCGGACGGGGCGCCGCGGGGTGCCGGGCCGCAGGGGCCGCGCGGCGGACCGGCGCCGGCCGTCCGACCGCAGTGCGCGGGGCAACCACCGTGGGCTTCCTAGTGACGGGCTTGGGCTTCGCCGTGGCGAGCTTGGGCTTCACGGCCGCGTGCTTGGGAACCGTCCTCCGCGCCGGGGCGGTGCGGACGGGCGCCGAGGCCCGCGGCCGCGCCGCGACCGCATGCCGCGGCGGCGCCGCGTGGCGGCCGTGGCGCTCGACGACCACGGTGGCGACCGGGACGCCGGTCGCGACGGTCAGCGTCCCTGCCGCCACGACGGCCGCCGTCTTGCCGCCCAGGAGCCCGTGCAGCAGCCGCCAGACGCCGGCGACGCCGCCCTTGAGCCAGCCGAGGAGCCCCACGGCGAGCGGCAGGAGGACCTGCGGCGGGACGACGAGGCGCAGGGCCGCCCGCTCCCGCCGGCGAACGCCCCGGCAGGCGAGGCAGCCCGGATCGAGCTCGTTCGCCGGGTCGCCCCAGACGTGTGCGCGGATCTCCCCGGCCCGCTCGGCGCCCACCCGCGCGGCGAGCGGGCGCTGCGGCAGCCCGTCCCGGACCGCCACGATCTCGGCCTCCAGCGCCGCGAGGTGCGGCGCCAGCTCAGCGCACCAGGCGCCCTCACGGCTGCGCGCGAGCTCGGCGTCCAGCCGGCCCCGCGCACGCTGGTAGATGCGGAACACGGCGCTCTTCGAGATGCCGAGGCGCTCCCCGGCGGCGCGGACGGTGAGCTCGTCCACCTCGACCATGCGCAGCACCTGCGCCTCGTGGGCGGGGAGCCGCCGGAGCGCGTCGAAGAGCGGCCCGAGCTCGGCGCCGTCGAGCGCGGCCTCCTCCGGCGAGTCCGCCGGTGACGCCGCCACCCCGAGCGGCTCGGCCGCCTCGTCGTGCTCCGCCGGGACCTCGCGCCAGCCGTCGCGCCGGACATCCCGCGCGAGGTTGCGCGCGCCGATCATCATCGCCCCGACGAGCGCGCGGTACTCGGCGGGCTCGCGGTAGTCCGCCACCTCGCGGCGCAGGTGCCGGCGCAGCAGGCGCTCGGCCAGCGTGAGGGCGGCGTCCTCGGCGGCCGCATGGTCGCCCACCCGGGCGCGCACGATCGCCTCCACCCGGGCGCGGTGGTGCTCGAAGACGAGCCCGAGCTGCTCGACGGGATCCTCGACGGCGCGCAGCCGCGCGGCGAGGTCGGGCGGCAGCGCACGGCCGGTCGCCGCTCGGCGCGGCGTCAGCTGGGTGGCGGTCATGGGTCCTTCCCGCGGCGCGAGGCGCCGGCGGACGTGGGGCGAGAGGCGTCCGGGGACCGCGAGCGGCCCCCGGACATGGATCGGCGCGACGCGCCGCCCGCTTGAGCGGCGCGCCGGCGGCCGGGCTACCGCACGCGCAGCGTGACCGGCGCCGTCGCGGTGGCGAGGAACGGCCAGCCGATCTCGCGCGGGACGCTGAGCCGCACCGCGACCTTGTACGGGCCCGGCCGGCGGAAGACGTAGCGGATCGAGAAGCGCCCGTTGCGGGCGACGAGGCCGTTGGCGAGGGGGCGCCAGCGGCCACGGGCGTCGCGCCACTGGAGCTGGACGGCCTTGCCGAAGGCCCCGGCGGCCGGCTGCAGGCGACCGGCGACGGTCAGCCGCTGGGAGGTCCGGGTCCGCGTGATCCTGGTCCTCGCGGTCACCACCGGCGTGACCTCGAGCACGGCGATCGGCCGGGCGCCGGGGCCACCCACAACCGAGAGCGTCCACACCCCGCCGAAGCCGGCTCGCGCCCGCAGCGAGAACCGGCCCGCGCCGTCGGTCCGGCCGCCTGCGAGATGGCGGCCGGCGCCGTCGCGAAGCTCGAGCCCCACGCCGGCCCACGGGCGTCCGTCCGGCCGCTGCAGGCGGCCGGCCAGGCGCACGATGCGCCCGTAGCGGGTGCGGATGACCGGCACGAGAGCGCCTCGCACCAGCCGCGTCGCGACCTGCGACGTCGCGTGGACGTCGACCGCGACGACCGCGTTCACCGCGCCGGCGGGCGCGACGAGCGACGGGGCGGGCGGGCCCGAGGCTGCCGCGGCCGCGGCAGCCGCGGCGGCCGCGGCCGCGCCGGGACCCGCAGGCGCGGCGGCGGCAGCGGCGCGCGGCGGCGCCCAGGTGAAGCGCGCGATCTGCGAGGCCCGGTTCCCCGCGGCGTCGCAGACCGTCACGCGCACCTGGTAGTCCCCGGGCGCCATGCCGCCCATCGGCAGCGGCCAGGCGACCTTCGCGCCGAGCGACCCGGCGGCCTGGGCGAAGACCTGCTGGAAGGCGCCGCCGGTGCCCGGGCCGAGCAGCTCGATCGTCGCCGGGCACGCGCCGAGCCCCACGCCGTCGGCCAGCCCGAACGTCACCAGGCCGGTGTCGGCGTCGACGGCGAGGCCCGCGATGAACGGCGGGACCTGGTCGAGGGAGACCGCCGGCCCGGGCATCACGAGCACGTTGCCGGCGAGGTCCGTCGCGCGCACCTGCGTGGCGTGCACGCCCTCGGCGAAGGCCGAGAGGTCCAGCAGGACCTTCGGCGTCCCGGCCAGGCCGGTGGCGAGACCGCCGCGGACGAAGCCCACGGGGGCGGCGCCGCCGACGGCGTCCCTGTTGACCAGCACCTCGACCGAGGCGAGGCCGGACGTCCGGTCCAGGAGCGTCGGCAGGCTGACCTGCACCTGGCCGGGGGTGCCGGTCGGCGCGGCGGTCCAGGCATCCGGGTCCGCGGCCTCCGGCGAGGTCAGGTCGAGACGCACGCCCTGCGGCGGCGTCGTGCCGGCGAGCGACGGGAATGTGGGGTCGTGAGCCACGACCCTGAGCTCCGCCGGGCCGTCCGCCAGGCCGCTGCCGGCGAGGGACGGGCCGATCAGGTGCGTGCCCTGCCCGATCGCCGGCGCGCCGGGGCGGTTGAACGCGCCGATCGTGACCCACGGGCCGCCGCCCTGGCGGGCCTCGACGTCCACCTCGCCGACGCCGTCCGTCAGGTTGTCCGCCAGCCCCACGCGAAGGCGCGTGTCGCCGGCCGGCGTGGCGGCGAAGTCGCGCACCCAGCCGCCGGGCACCTCGAGCAGCTCGGGCGTGGGAGCGACGGAGTCGAGGCGCACCGGCGCGGTGGTCGCCGTCGCGGCGTTGCCGGCGTTGTCAGTGGCGACGAGCGTGAAGCGGACCGTGCCCGCGTTGGCGGCAGGCGCCGTCTGCCCGACGGAGGCGAGACCGGCCGCCGTGTCGGCGACGAGCGGCCCGTCGGCGCCGCCGAGCCGGACGGACCATGAGCGCAGGCCCGAGAGGGCGTCGCCGGTCTCCCCCCGGCTCAGGGTGACCATGCCGGGTGCCGGGGTCGCAGCGACCGCAAGCTGGGCGACCGGCGGCGTCCGGTCGATCCGGATGACGCGCTCCGCGCTCGGCGCGCTGGTCCACCCCGCGCCGTCGACCGCGCGCGCCGCCAGCGTGGTCGTCCCCTCCGTGGAGCGCACGAAGACCGAC
>DATFWK010000127.1:0-3898 GCA_035259345.1 Miltoncostaeaceae bacterium
CGATCACGTTCGACCGGGGCGGCTACGCGATCACGTTCAAGGGGGCGCGGGCGGTCGCCGGCCGCTACACGCTCACGGGCTCTCGGGCGGTCCTCACCGACCGGTCGGGACCGCTCGCGTGCACCGGCGCGGGGCGCACCGGCACGTACACCGTCGCCAGGAGCGGCCGCAGGCTGACCCTCACGGCCGTCCGGGACGCCTGCGTCGGCCGGAAGGCGGTGCTGAGCGGCCGCACGCTCACGCGGGCGCCCGCCTAGCCCTCAGGCCAGCACCACCGCGACGGTGGCGACGCCGAGCACGATGCCGGCGACCGTGAAGACGAGCAGCACCCCCCGACCGAGCGGGATGAACCGGCCCTCGTCCAGCGCGCGCTCGAGCGCCTGCTGGCGCCGGTGCCCGTAGACGACGAAGGCGATGCCGAGCAGGCCGTAGCCGACCCCGACGAGCTCGTACCCGATCGAGCTTCCGCCCGTGAGCTCTGGGACGACCTTGCCGACGCCGAGGGCGACGGCGATCGCCGCGAGGGCGCTTCGCCACCAGGCCAGGTAGGTCCGCTCGCTCGCGAGGCGGGTCCGGCGCGTCGCGTCGACGACGTCCTCGTAGCGCTCGCGCTCCACCGCGGCGGAGCCTACCGCCCGGGGCGCCATCCCCGGCCCCGGGCGGCTCGCTGAATGCGGTTCCCTAGAAGACCCGGACCGTGGTCGCGAACGGGCCACCGGCGAGGCCGCCGGTCACGGCCTGCACGCTCACCCGGTAGTTGCCGCGCAGGACCCCGGCCTTGCCGAGCTTGCGGGGCAGGTTGATCCGGTTCGGCCCCTTCTTCCCGTTGGCGAAGTACGAGCCGACGATCTTGTTGCCCTTCGCGGTGCGGACCGCGATGAGGAGGCGGGTGGCCGCGGTGAGGCGGAACGTGATGCCGGCCTTGCACTTCTTCGCGTTCGGCTTGCAGGCGGAGTGGAGGAGCGAGAACGAGGTCTTGGGCGGCGCCTTCACGACCGGCTGGAGGGCCGGGGGCGGGGCGAGGATCTGGTAGCCGAAGGCGGCGACGCCGCTAGAGTTGCCGACCGAGTCCACGCTGACGGCCCGGATGACCTGGGACGCGGTGATCGCGATCGGAAGCTGGAACACGGGGCTGCCGGCGTTGGGGTCACCGCCGAAGTTGGTGAACTGGACCTTCGTCCGCGGGTCCACGTCGGTGCTGCTCAGCGTGACGGCCTGCGGGATGAAGTAGGTGCCCGAGCCCGGGACGGCGACCGGGGGCGGCGGCGCGACCGTGTCCTTGGGGATCCCGAGGCTGACGCCGGCAATGGGGAGCGCGCCCCCGACGGCGTAGGAGCCGACGGCGAGGAGGCTGCCGTCCCTGAGGGCCGCGACCGCGCTCTGGGGGATGGTCGCGGTCCACGTGCGCGGGCCGCCGGTGGCCGGGGAGAGGACGACCGGAGGGCTGGGGTCGGGGGTCGCCGGGTCGCCGTCGGCGAGCGTCACGGTGACCGCGTTCGTGCTCGGCTGGGCCACGCCGGCGAGTGTGAGGTCGACGCCGACGTTGGCCCGGTTGACGACCGGGTGGCTCGTGCTGGTGACGCCGTTCTCGGCCAGGGGCTCGGTGCATGGAGCGACCGGCCCGGCCACCTCGCCGAATCCGAAGATCGAGATCTCGGTCGCGCCGCCGGAGATGACGCGCGCCTGGTTCTCGTCGGTCAACGCGAGCGCGATGTCACCGGCCGGCAGGCCGATGTAACGCGCCGTCCAGGCGTGGTTCGCCGGATTGGCGGGCTCGTCGTACGTGATGAAGCCGTCGCCCGGAGCGCTGATGCGGTTGCGCCCGTTCGAGAAGCGGCCACCGATTATGCGGTTCTCGAGCTCCGTGTCCGGCGGACGCTGCCCGCTGATCGGGTCGGTCGCCGTGCCATGGACGACGAGGTCGGTCGGGTTGAGCGGGTCGACCATCGCGGGGCCGATCGGCACGTCCTTGACGACCATCGTGTCGATCGTGCCGCCCTGCGTCACCTGGAGGATGTCGCCGGGAAGGATGCGGGGCGTTGTGTTCTCCCAGCAGGCCTCCGGGTTCACGGCCAAGCCGCCGGCTGCGTCGGGGATGCCGGAGGTCTTGCCGATGCTGACGCCGTTGCGGAAGACCTCGGCGGTGAGGTTGACACCCGGCGTGAAGCCATCGAGCTCAAGGCCCGAGCCTGTGTAGAGGGTCACCAGGACGTGTGGCGGGCTCACCGCGGCGGACGCGCTCCCAGCCAGGCCTCCGGCCGCAAGGAAGGCGGCTCCAGCTGCGAGCGCAAGCCGCGTGCGAATCGGACGAGCCTGACGAGGGGCCATCGGCGTCAGCCTTTCTGCCGCAGTGCCGTTCGCCGTTGCACACTAAGCCGATCGGTGGACAGCACTCAGCGAACATCCTGCAGACATACGCTGCACATAGCTGCAGCTGAATTGCGGTGCTGCGCCTAGCTCGCGCCGGTCTCCCAGGCCCGGGCGCGCGCGGCCTCGATCTCCGCCCAGGCCTCCGCGCGGGTCCCGAAGCCGGACGTCTCGACCTTGCCGGGCTCGAGGTCCTTGTAGACGGCGAAGAAGTGCTGGATCTCGTTCCGCATCCCGTCCGGGAGGTCGTCGAGGTCCTCGACCTGGGACCAGATCGGGTCGCGCAGCGGCACGCAGAGGATCTTCGCGTCCGGGCCCTTCTCGTCGCGCATGCGGAAGAGGCCCACCGGGCGGGCGCGCACGCGGCAGCCGGGGAACGTCGGCTCCCCGACCAGCACCAGCGCGTCGAGCGGGTCCTCGTCCTCCGCCAGCGTGTGCTCGATGAACCCGTAGTCGGCCGGGTAGCGCATCGAGGTGAAGAGCATGCGGTCGAGCACGAGCGTGCCCGTCTCGTGGTCGAGCTCGTACTTGTTCCTCGAGCCGCCCGGGATCTCGATGAACACCATCACGAAGTCGTCCGCGCCCACCGCCCGCCTCCTCGCGTCTGGCGGCACGCTAACGGTCAGGCGCGGGTGGTCGCGACCTCCTCCGCCTCCTCGCTGCGGGCGTAGCCCTCGAGCAGGTCGCGCATCCGTTCCAGCACCGCCGCGCCGGCCGCGAGCTCGCCCGGCGAGAGGTCCGCCATCGCGTCGCGGTACCGCTCGGCGAAGTCCGCGCGCCGGGCGGCGAGCCGCTCCCGCCCGAGGTCCGTCAGCGACACCGTGACAACGCGCCGGTCGTCGGCGGAGCGCTGGCGGCGCACCATGCCCTGCCGCTCGAGGTGGTCGAGCATCTGGGTCGTGGCGGCGGGGCTCAGCTCGGCCTTCGCCGCGAGGCGCCCGGCGGGCAGCTCGTCCGTGTCCTCGAGCGCGGACAGGGCGAGGAAGTGGGCCATCGAAAGGCGGTCGGGGCGCTGGCTGTCGCGCGCGCGGAGGCGCCGGTGGATCACGACGACCTCCTTCCAGGCGGCGAGCAGCGCGGCGAGCGCCGCGTCCCGGTCCTCGTCGCGCCGCGTGGCCGCGCTCACGTCGGCACCGCCTCCGTCGCCACGCCCTCGGAGCGCCGCACCGCCGCCTCCTCCTCGGCGCGCGCCCGCCGGCGCCCCGCCGCCTCGGCGCGCACGAGCACGACGGCCGGGACGACGGCGGCGAGGGTGATCCCGAGCGCCCACCAGTAGGCCGTGTTGAAGGCGGCGGCGATGCCTGCTGGCGTCGGGACCGTGAGGTCGTTGATGCCGGCCTGCAGGATCACGGCCAGGATCGCCGTCCCGATCGATCCGCCCACGCGCTGGAGCACGTTGAGCTGCGGCGTGCCGTCGGCGATCTGCGCCGGGGTCATCGCCGCGAACGCGGCCGTCATGGCGGGGATGAAGGCCAGGCCGATCCCGGCGCCGCGCAGCACCATCGCCGCCCCGATCAGCCAGTACGAGCTC
>DATFWK010000128.1:0-2165 GCA_035259345.1 Miltoncostaeaceae bacterium
GGCCGGGGGGCTCGTCGGGCTCGGCGTGAGCCGCGTCACCCCGGTCGGCTCGCCGAGGTAGACCACGGGCGTCTCCGCGCCCAGCGGCCCGATCAGGCCGGCCGCGATCCCAGACGGCGGTCGGGGCCCGGCGGTCCGCCCCACGGTCTGGACGACGACCGCGGACTCCGGCGCCGCCGGGTCGACGATTCTCCAGATCTCCGTTATCCGCTGGAACGCGATGTAGAGGCTCCCGTCCGCGCCGAGGCTCACGGCCGTTGCCCGGTTGGCGATCCCGCCGCTGGCGAGCGGGATCTCGTCCTGCAGGTCGAAGAGGCCGGTCGCCGGGTTCCAGCGCGCCCGCACGAGGCCGGTGCCGTTGGCCGCGCCGTCCGGGATCAGCGCAAGCTCGTCGCCGCTCCCCGGCGACTGGGGCGTGGGATCGAGGAACACCGGCTGGCCGGCGGCCGCCGGAGCGGCGGTGCGCAGGCCGAGGCCGCCGAGGCACGTCGGCGCCGGGTCGCCCGCGATGGGCGGGCTGTGCGGGTTCTCGACCACCCCGGCCGGGGTGACCCTGCAGAAGCCCTGCAGGTGGTCGGACACCCAGATGCGCCCGGCCGGGTCCGAGATCGCCCCCGCGGGAACGGTCAGCCCCGTGGCCATCTGCGAGAGCCCCGCGGCGGCCGCGGTCGAGGCGAACAGAAGGGTGAGGAGGGCTCCGGCCCACCCTCTGGCGGCGCTCCGTCCCACGGCACCGGGTCGACCCAAGACCGCTCGCCCTCCTCACCTGCGACGGTCGCCTCGCACGACCGCCGGACCGCCACCCTACCGGCAGCCCGGCCACGTTGGCATCTCTTCGCAACGAAGAATGCCCTGCAAACCTGTAAGAACCTGTCTCGGATCGCCGGCGGCCGTAACGTCCGTTGCGGCTGGCCGGCGCCTCGGCGCGGCCGCCGTGCCCGGGCCGGTCCGGCGGTGGCGGCGGATATGGTCCGAGCCGTGGACCTGCGCCACCTGGTGACGTTCTGCGCGGTGGTCGATCGCGGGTCTTTCTCCGCTGCGGCCGAGGACCTCGAGATCTCCCAGCCGGCCGTCTCGTTCCAGATCCGCGCCCTGGAGAGCCTCCTCGGCCAGCGACTGCTCGACCGCCGTGGACGCAGGGTCGGGCTGACCGAGGCGGGGCGGGTGCTCGAGGGCTACGCGCGGCGCATGCTGGCGCTCGAGTCCGAGCTCGAGCGGGCGATGGCGGACGTCGGCGACCGGGTTGCGGGGAAGCTCCTTCTCGGCTCCTCCACCGGTCCCGGGGAGGTGCTCCTGCCGCGCCTGCTCTGGGCGTTCAGCGAGGAGCACCCGGACGTGACCGTGAGCCTGGTCGTGCACGACACCCAGGGCATCTGCGAGCGGGTGCTCGAGGGAGAACTGGAGCTCGGCGTCGTCGGCGCCGCCCGGCCGGTGCGCGGGCTCGTCTTCGAGCCGTTCGTGCGGGACGAGCTGGTCGTGATCGTGCCGCCCGGCCACAGGCTCGCGCGCCGCCGCCGCCTGGAGCTCGCGGCGCTCGCCCGCGAGCCGCTCATCATGCAGCAGCGCGGCTCCGGTGTGCGCGCGGTGCTGGAGGCGGCGTTCCGCGAGCGAGGCATCCGCGTCGGGGACCTCGACGTCACCATGGAGCTCGGGCTGCAGCAGTCGGCGAAGGCCGCGGTGCTGGACGGTCACGGCATCACGGTCATCTCGCGCCTCGCGGTCGAGCGGGAGGTGGCCGAGGGCCGGCTGGTCGCGATCGCGCTCGCCGGGCCCGGCCTGAGCCGCGACTTCTCAGCCGTCCGGGCCTCGGGCCGCACCCCGTCGCGCCTGTCGACGGCCTTCCTCGAGTTCGCGCGCGCCCGCCTGGACGGCGGCCGGCGCCATAAGAAGTCCTGATCACCGCCATCCACGACGCTCCGCTACCATCGCGCCGATGACGCTGGCGGTCGACGAGCGCTGCGACGTCCTGGTGGTGGGCTCGGGCGGCGCCGGCATGAGCGCGGCGATCGCCGCCGCGGGAACAGGGGCCGGCGTGGTGGTGGCGACGAAGTCGGCGCTCGGCGCCTCCAACACCGGGCGCGCGCAGGGCGGCATCCAGTCCGCTGTCGGCTCGGACGACTCCGTCGACTCGCACTTCGAGGACACGTTCGCCGCCGGCCACGGCC
>DATFWK010000129.1:0-2331 GCA_035259345.1 Miltoncostaeaceae bacterium
CGCCTCGTGGGCGACGCCCTCGGCATCGAGCGCGGCGGCCAGGTCGCCGGCCGTCTCGCCGATCAGGTAGGCACGCTCGACCGGCCCGCGCGCGGCGCGCGCGAGCGCGGCGAACGAGGTGCCCTTACCCCGTCCGCCGGCTATCAGGTGGACGTGCTCGGGGTAGGCGTCGAGCGCCGCCTCGGCAGCGTCGGGATTGGTCGCCTTGGAGTCGTTGACGAAGCGCACTCCGTCGATCTCCGCCACCGGCTCGAGCCGATGAGGGACGCCCGGGAACGAGGCGAGCCCGGCCGCGAGCGCCGCCGGCGCAGCGCCGGCGTGGCGGGCGAGCGCGGCGGCGGCCATCGCGTTCTGGCGATTGTGGCGGCCGCGCAGGGCCGTCGCCGTCCAGTCCGCGACGAGTCCGTCGCCGGCCAGGTGGAGGCCGCCCTCGGACCAGGCGATCGAGTCCTCCCCAGGCGCCCCCTCGTCGACGTGGCGGGCCGGCGCCCGGCCGGGGTGGGCGAGCCCGCGCGGGAGGATCGCCAGGTCCTCCGGCTCCTGCCGGGCGAAGGCACGGAGCTTGGCCGCGACGTACTCGTCGAAGCCGCCGTGGCGGTCCAGGTGGTCCGGCGCGACGTTCAGGAGCGCTGCCGCGCGCGGGTGGAACGTGTCCGTGTCCTCGAGCTGGAAGCTCGAGCACTCGACCACCAGCCAGACGTCCGGGTCGACGGCGCCGGCCAGCCCGGTGACCGGCGTCCCCTGGTTGCCGCAGGCGACGGCGGCGACGCCGGCCGCGTTCATGAGATGCGCCGTGAGCTCGGTGGTCGTCGTCTTCCCGTTCGTGCCGGTGACCGCGATCATTGGGTTCGGCATGGTCCGCGCGGCGAGCTCGACCTCGCTCCAGACGGCCGCGCCGGCGGCCCGCGCGGCGGCCACGGCCGGGACGTCGCCGGGCACCCCGGGGCTCTTCACCACCACGTCCACGCCCCGCACGGGCCCCGCCGCCGGCGCGACCACCTGGACTCCGGCCGCCGCCAGCTCCGGGGCCTCGACCGGCGCCGCGTCGAGGGCGATCGTCTCGTAGCCCAGGCGCGCCAGGAGCAGCGCGGCGGCGCGGCCCGAGCGCCCGAGCCCCACCACCAGCGCGCGCCGGGCCGGGCCGAGGTCGCTCACCCCTGGATGTCCCGGAAGAAGAGCGTGAAGCCGACGGCTCCGAGCAGGGCCGCGATCAGCCAGAAGCGCACGATGATCTTGGTCTCGCTCCAGGCGGCCATCTCGAAGTGGTGGTGGATCGGGGTCATCAGGAACACGCGGCGCCGGAACCGCTTGAAGACGATCACCTGCACGATCACCGAGAGCGCCTCGATCACGAAGACCGCGCCGATGATGAGCAGGAGGATCTCGGTCTTGGTCATGATCGCGAGCGCGGCGATGGCGCCGCCCAGGGAGTACGAGCCGGTGTCGCCCATGAAGATGGCCGCCGGGAACGAGTTGAACCAGAGGAAGCCGAGGCACGCGCCCACCATCGCCGCGCCGAAGATCGCGAGGTCGCGCTGGCTGCTGATGCCGACGCCGGCCGTCTCGGCGACGAACGCCATGCCGGTGTAGGTGAGCAGGGCGATGCCGCTGGTGCCCGCGGCAAGCCCGTCGAGGCCGTCCGTCAGGTTCACGGCGTTCGCGAAGCCCGCGATGACCAGGAACGCGATCACGTAGAAGGCCGGCCAGCCGACCTCGTAGTCCTTGTTCAGGACCGGGACGTGCATGGTGGTGGGAAGCCCGACCACGCGCACGGCGACCGCGACCAGGCCGGCCGTGACGACGGCCAGGGCCAGGAGGCGCCACTTGCCGGCGAGCCCCAGCGAGCGGCGGCGGCGCACCTTCATGTAGTCGTCGACGAAGCCGATCGCCCCGCACGCGAGCGTCGTCGCGAGCACCAGCATGCCCGCGGTGCTGCGGCCGGAGAGGATGACGAACGGGATCGTGGTGGACAGCAGGATCAGCACGCCGCCCATCGTCGGGGTGCCCTGCTTCTGCTCGTGGCCCTCGGGGATGAGACCCTGGGCCCGCACGAACTGCCCGACCTCGTGCCGCCTCAGCCAGGCGATGAAGGCGGGCCCGAGGAACAGGAGGAGGAGCGCCGCCGTGATGGCGGAGATCAGGACCCTCGGCACGGGCTCCTCACGCGAGGAGGGCGGTGATCCGCTCGAGCGCCATCGAGCGCGAGCCCTTCACCAGCACGACGTCGCCCGGCTCGACGAGCGCGGGGACCCCGGCAGCGGCCTCCTCGACCGTCGCGAACCGCTCGGCCGGCACGCCCTCCGCCCCCTCGGCGTACCAGCGGGCGCGCTC
>DATFWK010000130.1:0-5380 GCA_035259345.1 Miltoncostaeaceae bacterium
CGGCCGGCGACCTGGCCGCCGCGCTCGATGCCGAGGGCGTCGCCCACGAGGCGCCGGGGACGCTCGAGGCCGCCGTCGCGGCGGCCGCGTCGCGGGCCCGGCCGGGGGACGTCGTGCTGCTCGCCCCGGCGTGCGCGAGCTTCGACCAGTTCCGGGACTTCGAGGAGCGCGGCGCGGCCTTCCGGGCCGCCGTCGAGGCGCTCCTCGGCGAGCGCGCCGGACGGACAGGGAGCGGGGTGGCACCGGCGAAGTAAGGGGGGTGGCCCGCGCCGCGACCAGCCCCGCACGCCCTCGATCCTCCCGGCTCGCGGGCGCGCGGCCGGACCGGCTGCTCATCGGGTCCGTCGTCTTCCTCGTCTGCTTCGGCCTCGTGATGGTCTACTCGGCGTCCTCGGCGACCGCCGTGCTCGAGGGCGGCGACCCGCTCGCCGTGCTGAAGCGCCAGGTGCTCTACGCCGGCCTGGGCCTCGTCGCCTTCCGCCTCCTGTCGCGGGCCACGCCGGCCCAGCTGCGCCGCATCGGGCCGGTGGCGGTCGGCATCGCCGGGGTGCTCCTGGTCGCGGTGCTCATGCCCGGGTTCGGCGTCGTGGTCAACGGCGCCCGGCGCTGGCTCGCGATCGGCCCGATCCAGGTCCAGCCCTCGGAGATCGCCAAGCTCGCCCTTGCCCTCTGGATCGCCCAGGCCATCGCCCGCTCCCCGCGCCGCCTCACCGAGCGCGGGGGGCTCATCCCGTTCGCCGGGCTCACCGCGCTGCTGGCCGCGCTGGTCCTGATCGAGCCGGACCTGGGCACCGCGGTCACGATGTGCGTGATGGCCGGTGCGATGCTGCTCGTCGCGGGCGCCCCGGTCCGCCGCCTTGCCCTGATCGCCGGCGGCGCCCTGCTGCTCGCGGGCTTCGCCGTCGCGGCCTCGCCATACCAGCGCGAGCGCGTCCACACGTTCCTCGACCCGTGGTCGAAGGCCACCGGCGCGGGCTTCCAGACCGTGCAGGCCGAGATCGCCATCGGCTCGGGCGGGCCGGTCGGCCGCGGCCTCGGCAACGGCATCCAGAAGAACAACTACCTGCCCGAGGCGGCGACGGACATGATCGCCGCCAACATCGGCGAGGAGCTCGGCCTGGTGGGCCTCCTGGCGCTCATGGCCGGCTATGCGACGTTCGGGGTCGCGGGCTACCGGATCGCGCTGCGCGCGCGGGACATCCACCAGCGCACGCTCGCCGCCGGCATCACGACGCTGATCGTCGTCCAGGCCGCCGTGAACCTCGGCACGGTGCTCGGCGTGGTGCCGGTCACCGGCGTGCCGCTGCCGTTCGTCTCTGCAGGCGGGTCCAACCTCGTGGTATTCCTGAGCGCCGTTGGGATCCTCGTCAACATCGGCCGCCGCGGGCGCGCCAGCCGGCCCAGCGCCCTCCGGGACGCGAGTGCTGATCGCGGCCGGGGGGACGGCCGGGCACGTGATGCCCGCGCTGGCGGTGGCAAGCGCGCTGCGGGCGCGCGGGGCTGAGGTCGGGTTCATCGCGAGCGGCCGCGGCGCCGCCGCGGGGCTCGTGGCGGCAGCCGGGTTCCCGGAGGAGCGCGTGCCGATGCGTGGCCTCGAGCGGCGCATCACGCTTCGGAACCTGGCCGCGCTCGGCCTCGCCGCCGCGGCGGTGCCGCGCGCGGCACGGGCGATCCGCCGCCGCCAAGCCGAGGTCGTGGTCGGGGCGGGCGGGTACGCCGCCGGGCCGGCCGCCCTCGCGGCCTGGCTCCTCAGGCGGCCGGTGGTGCTGATGGAGGCCGACGCCCACCTCGGCATGGCGAACCGCATGGTGGCCCCGCTCGCGCGGCGCGTCACGCTGGCGTTCCCGCTCGAGGGGCGCGACGGCGGCCGCTACATGGTCACCGGCCGCCCGGTCGGGCCGTCGGTCGCGACCGCCACACGCGAGGCCGCGCGGCGGGCGCTCGGCATCGACCCGGACGCTCCGTGCGTGCTGATCGCGGGCGGCAGCCAGGGCGCGCGGACGCTCAACCGCGCCACCGTCGAGGCGTTCGGCGACGGGCCGCCGTTCGAGCTGCTCCACGTCGCCGGCCCCGCCCAGCTGGACGAGGTGCAGCGCATGCTCGAGGGCCGCGACCCGGGCCCGCGCTACCGGCTGGTCGGCTACCTGGACGACTACCCGGCCGCCATCGCGGCGGCGGACCTGGTGGTCTCGCGCTCGGGGGGCTCGGTCTTCGAGATCGCCGCGATCGGCCGCGCGTGCGTGCTGGTGCCCTACCCGTACGCGACCGCCGACCACCAGACGAAGAACGCCCGCTGGCTGGCCGACGCCGGCGCCGCCGAGCTGGTGCCGGACGCCGAGCTCACCGGTGAGCGCCTGCGGGCGCTGGTCGCGGAGCTGCTCGGGGACACGGAGCGGCGAGAGCGCATGGCCGCCGTCGCCCGGGAGCTGGGACGGCCGGACGCGGCCGAGCGGATCGCAGACGCGGTGCTCGAGGCGGCGGGCCGGTGAGGCCCCGCCCGATCCACCTGGTCGGCGTCGGCGGCGCCGGGATGAGCGCGATCGCGCGCCTGGCGGCCCAGGCCGGATACCGGGTGAGCGGGACGGACCGCGAGGACTCTGCCACGCTCGCCGCGCTGCGGTCCGACGGGGTCGCCGCCACGGCCGGGCACGACAGCGGGGCACTCCCCGCCGACGCCGAGGCGATCGTCGTCTCCACGGCGATCGCACCGGACAACCCGGAGCTCACCGCCGCGCGCGAGCGCGGCATCCCGGTGCTGCACCGGGCGGACCTCCTCGCCGAGCTCGCGTCCGGCCGTCGCACGCTCGCCGTCGCGGGGGCGCACGGCAAGTCAACGACCAGCGCGATGCTGGCCCTGGCCCTCGGCGGCGCCTCCGTGTGCGTCGGCGCGGAGATCCCCGGGGGCGGGGGCACCGGCGGGGCCTGGGGCGCGGGGCCGTGGTTCGTCGCCGAGGCCGACGAGAGCGACCGCTCGCTGCTCGTGCTGGCGCCCGAGGCCGCGATCCTCCTGAACGTCGACCACGACCATCACGCCACGTTCGCGACGCTCGCCGAGGTCGAGGAGGTCTTCCAACGGTTCGTCGCCGGGCTGCCGGCCGGCGGGGTGCTGGTGGCCGGCCCGGACGCGGGAGCGCGCGCGGCGGCCGCGGCGGCGCTCTGCCCGGTGATGTGTGTGGGGGAGGAGCCGTCCGCCGCCGTCCGGATCGCGGCCCGGCGTCCCGGCGGGATGACGCTCGCCCTCGACGGACGGCGCGTCGAGGTCGTCCTCGCGGTTCCCGGCCGTCACAACCAGGACAACGCGGCCTGCGCGATCGCGCTCGCCGCGTGGTGCGGGGTGGCGCCGGAGGCGGCGGCCGCGCGGCTCGCGGGGTTCGGCGGCGTCGGCAGGCGGTTCGAGCTGCGAGGGGAGGCGGCGGGCGTTCGGGTCGTCGACGACTACGCCCACCACCCTGCCGAGATCGCCGCGACGCTCGCCGCCGCGCGCGAGGGCCACGCCGGGCGGCTGGTCGCGGTCTTCCAGCCGCACCTCTACTCGCGCACGCGCGCCCTCGGCGGGGAGCTCGGCCGGGCGCTCGAGGCCGCGGACCTGGTGGTCGTGACCGACGTGTACGCCGCGCGCGAGCCGCCGGACCCGGACGTGAGCGGGCGGGACGTGGCGGCGGCCGTCCGGCCGCCCGCGCGGGCCGTCTTCGTGCCCGGGCTGGCCGAGGCCGCGGAACTGCTCGAGCGGGAGCTCCGCCCCGGGGACCTCGTGCTCACGATCGGGGCGGGGGACATCACCAACCTGGGGCAGGAGTTGCTCGGGCGCCTGCAGAAGCAGACAGCCGATGGAGGTGGTGTCGACGAGCTCGTCCGCCCGGCCTGAGCTGCGCGCGGGCGCGCCGCTCGCGCCCTTCACCACCATCCGGGTCGGCGGCCCGGCGGACTGGCTCGCCGAGCCGGGCTCGTTCCGCGCCGTTGTCGCCGCGCTGGCGTGGGCCCGGGACGCCGGCGCTCGGGTCGCCGTGGTCGGGCGCGGCTCCAACCTGCTGATCGCGGACGAGGGCTTCCGCGGCCTGGTCATCCGGCTGCGCGGCCGCCTGGAGCGCATCTCGGTGCGCGGCGAGGACGTGTGGTGCGGGGGCGGCGCATCGCTGCCGCGGGCGGTGCTGCGGGCGGCCGCGGCCGGGCTCGAGGGGCTCGAGTTCGGCGCGAGCATCCCGGGGACCGCCGGAGGCGCGGTCGCGATGAACGCCGGGGCGTACGAGCGCGAGCTTCGGGACGTGCTCACCTGGGCCGTCCTCTGCTCGGCGGCCGGCCGGCGGCGGGTGGAGCTGGAGGAGCTCGACCTCGGCTACCGTCGCTCGGCCGTCGGGCCCGGCGAGGTCGTCGCCGCCGTCGGCTTCCGCCTGCGCCGCGGGCGGCGCGCCGTCATCGACGAGCGCCTCGCCGAGTACCGCCGCCACCGCCGCACGACCCAGCCGCAGGGCGTCCGGACGTTCGGCAGCGTGTTCACCAACCCTCCGGGCGACTCGGCCGGTCGGCTGCTCGAGGCCTCCGGCTGCAAGGGCCTCGCGGTCGGGGGCGCCCGCTTCTCGCCCGTCCACGCGAACTTCATCGAGGCCGCTCCCGGCTCCAGCGCCGCCGACGTGCTCGCCCTCATGTCCGAGGGGCGCCGCCGCGTCCGCGCCGCCGGCGGGCCGCTGCTCGAGGCCGAGGTCCGCTACCTGGATCCCGAGGCCGGCATCCGCCGCCCGCCCCTCGACGAGCTGTCGTGAGCGACCGGATCTCAGGCGCGCTGCTCGACCGCCGGCGCGCCGTGCGGTTCGCGCGCGAGCGCCGCCGCCGCACGATCGCGCTCGCGGTCCTGGCCGGCGGGGCGGTCGTCGCCGGGGTCTGGTGGGTCTCCACCGGGCCGCTCCTGCGCATGCGGCACGTCTCGATCACGGGCTACACGCGCCCGGACCAGGCCCTCCTGATCCAGACCGTCCGCATCGCGGCCCGCGACGGCACGATGACGCGGCTCCCGGTCCAGCGCGTTCGCGCGGCACTCGCCCGGTTCCCGTGGGTGGAGAGCGTCGACGTGGGCCACGACTGGCCGTTCGGCATGACCGTCCACGTCCATCAGGCCCGCCCGGCGGCGGTCGTCGCGGGCGCCGGGGGCGCCAGCGCGCTGGTCTCCGCGGACGGGCGCGTGCTCGGGCCGGTGGAGCCGGCCGGCCGCCTGCCCGGCATCGACCTCGGCGCCACGACGCTCCGGACAGGCGAGTGGCTGCGCGACACGTCTGCGCGGGCGCCGCTGGGGTTCGTCCGGCGGCTCCCTGCCGCGCTCGCCGGGCGCGTCGACCGGCTGCGCCTCGAGTCCGGGGTGATCGTCGGCCAGCTCGCCGGGGGGCCGGAG
>DATFWK010000131.1:0-2143 GCA_035259345.1 Miltoncostaeaceae bacterium
GGCGTGGCCTTCTGCCTGGCGTTGCCCCTCCCCCTCCTGAGCCCCGACCTGTTCCTGGTCTCGCTCTCGCTGCTGCTGTTCGGCGCATGCAACGCGACGCTGGACGTCTCCATGAACGCGCAGGCCGTCGCGGTGGAGGAGAGCTACCGGCGTGCGATCATGTCCTCCTTCCACGGCCTCTTCAGCCTCGGCGGTCTGGCCGGAGCCGCGGTCGCCGGCGCCGTCCTGGCGGCGGGCGTTCCGGCGCTCGCACACCTCGTCACGGTTGCCGCTGGCTCCGTGATCGCCCTCGTCTGCTGCCAGGGGTCGCTCATGCCGTCGGCGTCACGCGACGTGCCGCCCGACCGCGTCTTCGCCAGGCCCACCGGCATCCTGCTCGGCCTGGGCATCCTCGCGTTCTGCGGCCTGCTCGCCGAAGGCGCCATGGGCGACTGGAGCGCCGTCTACCTGCACGATACGCTCGGAAGCAGCCCGGCGGTCGCGGCGGCCGGTTTTGCCGCCTTCTCGCTCGCCATGGCCGCCGGCCGCTTCGCCGGCGACCCCCTCGTCGCTCGCTTCGGGTCCGCGTCGGTTCTCAGACACTCGAGTGCCATCGCTGCGGTCGGGCTGGCCGCCGCGCTGGCCAGCGGTCGCCCGGTGCCCGGGATCGTCGGATGCGCTCTGGTCGGCCTCGGGATCGCGAATGTGATTCCGATCCTGTTCAGCGCGGCCGGACGGGTGCCGGGCGTGCAGCCCGGGACCGCGCTCGCGGCCGTCGCCACCACCGGCTACTGCGGCCTGCTCGCGGGACCGCCGCTGATCGGCCTCGCCGCGGAGATCGGCGGGCTCCGCGTCGCCCTGGGCATCGTCAGCGTCCTCTGCGGGCTCGTAGCGCTGGGGGCGGGCGTGACGGGCAGGCCGGCCGCGCCCGACGCCGACCGCGTCACGATGCGCGCCGAGGTGACCGGATCGGAGGCGGGCTGACCCGCACCCCCGTTCAGAGCGCCTTGGTCAGCGCCTCCAGCAGATCGCGCTGGATGCCGCGCTTGAGCGCGGCATAGGTCTGCCGGTCCTTCTGGGCCAGGGCGGCCGCGCGGGCGATCGCCGCCGGCAGCACGTCGGCTGCCGGGACCGCCTCGTCGACGATCCCGCGCTGGCACGCCTCCGCTCCGCCGATCCGCGCCCCGGTGAGGACGACGTCCCGCAGCACGCCGGCGGGGAGACGATGCTTCACCAGCGCCACCATGCCGGGATGCAGGGGCAGGCCGATGTCCACCTCGTTGAGACAGAAGAACCCGCGGTCCGCTCGCATGACCCGGAAGTCGTGCGCGAGCGCGAGCATGCCGCCAGCGGCGAACGCATGCCCGTTCATCGCGGCGATCGTGGGCACGCCGAGCCCGGCGACGCGCGCAAAGAGCGCGATGACGGACTCGACGAAGCCGGCGGCCTCGTGCTGCCCGTCGCCGCCCAGCCAGTCGAGGTCGAGGCCGGTCGAGTAGAACTTCTCCTGCCCCCCGGTGGTGACGAGGGCCGCCGGCCCGCTCGAGGCCTCGACCGTGTCGAGCGCCCGGTTGAGCGCGTCGAGGAAGGGACCGTTGAAGCGATTCTCGCCTGCTTGCATCGTCAGGACGAAGACGCTGCCGTCACGGTCGAGGTCGATCATTGCGTTCCCGTTTCCGAGGGCGCCGCGATTCTGCATGGCCGCACCGGCCCTGCCAAGGCGCGTCCCTCGGGCTCAGGCGGCGTCGGGCGCGAGGACGACTCGATCGAGGCGCAGCAGCTCGCCGAGCGACCAGGCCTGGAACGGGCACCCGCGCGGCGTGTGCGGCGGCTCCGCGTCGGCGATCTCGGAGACGTGGCCCAGCCCGGCCTCGTCGAGGTGGCGGAAGAGCGGTCCCAGGAAGCGCTCGCGCGCTTCCTGCCGGGCGGCGACCGTCCCGCCGCGGACCCGCACCCACGCTTCGACGAACGGACCGATGAGCCACGGCCACACCGTGCCCTGATGATACGCAGCATCCCGCTCCCGCACCCCGCCCTCGTAGCGGGGAGCGTAGCCGGGCTGGTCGGGCGCCAGTGAGCGCAGTCCGAGCGGCGTCAGCAGGCGCGCCTCGACCGCGTCGACCACGCGCCGCGCCCGCTCCCCCTCGAGGACGGCGAACGGCAG
>DATFWK010000132.1:0-9418 GCA_035259345.1 Miltoncostaeaceae bacterium
GAGGTCATCCGAATCGAGAACGGTGGCCACCTGGCCGTGTGGACCGATCCCACGAGCGACGAGGTCCAGGAGCGGATCGCCGCCTTCCTGACCGGCGTCAGCTCCTCGTGAGGTTCGCTTCCGCCATCCGCTTCAGCGAGATCCGGTCCATCTTCCCAGTGGGCGTGAGCGGCATCTCGTCGAGGACGACGACCTCCTCCGGCGCCTTGTAGCCGACGCGCTCGCGCGCGAACCGGATCAGCTCCTGGCTGGTCGGACGCTCGGCACCCTCCGTGAGGGCGACATAGGCGCGGACGTTCTCGCCGTGGACGAGATCGTGGATCCCGATCACCGCGGCGCTCTCCACGCTTGGATGTTCGGCGAGGGCGCCCTCGACCTCCTGGGGGAAGATGTTCGAGCCGTCGTGGACGATGATCTGCTTCCGGCGCCCGCAGAAGTAGAAGTAGCCCTCCTCGTCGAACCGCATCACGTCGCCGGAGTCGAACCATCCGTCACTGAGGACGGCCTCGGTCGCGCCCGGGTCCTCCCAGTAGCCGACCATCACCGCCGGGCTCCGGATCCAGAGCCTGCCCTCGGCCCCCGCCGCCAGCTCCGCGCCCACCTCGTCTCGGATCGCCAGGGAGATCGCCGGCATGACCTGTCCGACCGAGCCCATCCTGATCTCACCCGACGGCGGGCTCATGGTCACGAGCCCGACCTCCGTCATCCCGTAGGCCTCGTCGATGACCAGCCCGCTGAGCGTGGTGAACTCTCCCTCGAGCTCGGCGGACACGGAGTCGCCGGCGGCGCGGCAGAGCCGCAGCGAGGCGAAGTCGTCGTGGCAGGCACCGTGGTCGCGGGTGAGGGCGAACAGCGCCGAGGGCAGCATCGAGAGCACCGTCGGCCGGTCGTCGCGAAGGAGCGGGAGCAGCTCGTCGGCGTCGAAGGTGCGTGCGACGACGGCGCCGGCGCCGGCGCTGAGCGCGGCGAACGTCGTGTAGAAGGCGCCGACGTGCGTGAGCGACGAGCCGGCGAGGAGGAGGTCGCCGGGGCCGAGCTCGAGGCCTCCCGCCGCGGTCGCCAGCATCCAGCCGAGCGTCTCGTGGCTGTGGGTGACCCCCTTCGCCGGGCCGGTGCTGCCGGAGGTGAAGAAGATCATCGCCGGGGCCGCCGGCGACGGGCGCGGCGGAGGGGAGGCCGGCAGCGGGCTCTCGATCAGCTCCTCGAACGCCGGGCCTCCGCCATCGCTCGCGCCGAAGCCGATCGTGCCCAGCGGAAGCTGCGGGACCAGCCGGCTCGCCGTGAGGTCCTCCCTGCGCTCGGCGTGCGCGAGCAGGGCGCGCGCCTGGCTGACCGTGAGCGCGTGGTCGATCTCCCGCGCCGTGTAGCGGTAGTTGAGCGGCGTCGCGACGATCCCGGCCTTGAAGCAGGCCAGGTAGTGGGCGACCAGCGCCGGACGGTTCGGCATCAGCGAGGCGAGCCGGTCGCCGGGACGAAGCCCGAGGCCGAGCAGACCCTGCGCCAGGCGGTCGCTGAGCTCGTCGAGCGTGCGCCACGTCCAGCGGGCGTCCGCGGAGATCAATGCCGGCCCATCGGGATCGGCATCCAGCCCGGCGCGGAGCAGGTCGCACAGGACGACAGGCGCCGTCAGCGCCCGTCCGACATTCCGCATCGAGCCTGCGCGCTCGCGCGATCGGTCGGCATGGACCTGCGCGCCGGCGTCGCTCACGCGGCCACCCCCTCGTCGGATGCTGCTCCCCGGTCCACGACGCGCCTATCCGATCAGAGATCGGGGCGCTGTCAAGGCCCGGGCGTCCTCGCGGGGCCCGCTTCGGAGAGGAAGGCGGGGCGCCGTCGGGCGCCCCGTTCTCCGGTGGGTGTCGGTCTGGCTCCCGGTGCCCCGGTCAGCGGGTGGTGGGAGCCGTGTACGCGAGGGCCTGCTCGACGGACGGCGTCAGGCGCCGCGCGGTGCCGTTGCTGCGGTTGATGTACTCCTGGAACATGACTGCCTCCTCTCGGCTGGGTTCTCCCCCGACCTGGGCCGGAGCCTCAGGATCGAGATAGCACGATCGGTCGTGCGCGCTAGATAGTACGATCGATCGTCCTAATTCGCAAGCCCATGCTCGTGGCAATTGCGAGAGAGGCGGTCGCGGTAGCCTTCGGCGCCCTCCGCGTGATGCCGGACGAAGCGCACTCGACCACTGCAACCGCGGACCAGGAGGCGGAGATGGACGACGCGCTGGGCTGGGCCTACGACTCGACGATGGAGCACCTCGAGACGGCACTCGCCGCCGTGGTCCTCTCCAGGCAGGTCGCGGACGAGGGCGACCTGAACGGCGCTATGGCGGAGCTGCACCTCAACCTCACGAGGTCCCTCGACCACGCCCAGGACGCTGCGATCGGGATCGACCGGCGCCTGCGCGAGCTCGGGGGCACCTACCCGCCCCCTTAGCGAGAATCCCGCGGCCGGCTCAGTGCCTGGCCGCCGCCTCCTCGGATCCGACGACGGGGACGATCTCGAACGAGACGAGGTCGCTCCAACGCCCGGTCCACTCGCCGAGTGTGGCCGGGTCGTCCGTCGCCATCAGCTGGAAGCAGCGGTCGCCGCGCTCGGCGTCGATCCAGCTCTCGACGAACTCGAGGCCATCCGGGAGCATCCGGCCGCGCGTGCGGAAGCGCTCGTAGACCGGGCCGGGGCCCGAGGTGAACGTCTCGATGACCATGTAGCGCACGTCCCCTCCTCGGTCCGCCGCGGGCGCGGGCAGCGCGCCGGCGCCAGGATAGAGCGATGGCGGGCGGCCCCACGACGCATCGCTTCGCCGACGCCGGCGGCATTCCGAACTCCCCGCTCCCGGTCCTGATCTACCAGGGCGTCGAGGCGGCAGGCACGGCGCGCGGCTGCCAGGAGCTCTTCGCCCGAAACGGGTGGCTCGGCGCGTGGGTCGACGGGATCTACCGGTTTCATCACTTCCACTCGACCGCGCACGAGGTCCTCGGCATCGTCGGCGGCTCCGCCGCGGTGATCCTCGGCGGTCCGGAGGGACAGCGCTTCGACGTGGGGCCCGGTGACGTGCTCGTGTTGCCCGGAGGCACCGGTCACTTCAACGCCGGCTCGAGCGCCGACCTCGTGGTCGTCGGCGCCTACCCGAACGGGATGCGTCCGGACCTCCGGCGCGGCGAGGCCGCCGAACGGGCCGAGGTCCTCGCCAACATCGTCGCGGTCCCCCTGCCCGAGAGCGACCCGGTCCATGGCCAGTCCGGCCCGCTGACGGAGCTCTGGCGCCCGGACATCACAGCCGGGCGACCATGAGGGGATCGTCAGGCGCGGCGGGACAGCCGCTCAGCGCGTCCCTGTCCCGCTGACCTGCGGGACAAGGCCGATCCGGCGGGCAGCAAGGGCGGCCTCCGACCGTCCGTGCACGCCGAGGTGCGTGAAGATGTGGCCGAGGTGCGTCTTGACCGTCCCTTCGGCGATTCCGAGCCGGTGGGCGATCGTCTTGCGTGTGAGGCCGGCGCCCAGGAGCGCGAGGACCTCCCGCTGGCGCCCGCTCAGGCCGGCCAGTCCGGGATCGACGGTCGGCGGTTGCAGCTCGTGGATGACCGCGCCGGTCGCGGCGAGCCGAATCGCGGTTACGAGCGTCACCCGGTCGACGCCGGGCGTGACGTACGTGGACGCACCGGCCGCGATCGCGAGCGGCCCCTCGGCCGCGGCGTCGCCGCCGAGGAGCGCCACGACCTGCGTAAAGGGGTTCGTCGTCCGGATCCGGGGGATCCACGGCCCGCGCTCCTCCACGGGGCCGCCGATTATCGCGACGGACGGCGACAGGCGCCGGCAGGCCACCTCCGCCGTCCCGACGTCCTCACTTACGCCGACGAGGTCGATGCTCGGCTCGCCGGCGAGCAGTCCCAGGACGCCCCAACGCAGGATCGCGTTCGGCTCGAGAACGAAGAGACGGAGTTGATGAACGCGCTCCAACACCTTCAATGACGCTGTGTCCCCGTTTCTCTTACGCCCGAACCGGGCACGTCAATTGGTGGTCGGCCGTTGGGCGCAGCATGCAGTTCTTAGACATATGACGCAGTGGTGACCACGGTCGGCCGAAGGTCTCATTGAGATTCGGACCTGGTCTTCCCCACGATTTCGCCGTGCTCGATCGAACGGCGGCGCCCGCGCGCTGCCGCCCGGCGAGCCGGTCGGCAAAGGACGGAAGGCGCTGATCTCGGAATGGCAGCCACTGCTGAGACCCTGCGGTTCGTCACCCAGCGTGACCTGGACACGATGCCCGAGTTGCATCGGCTGCCCCCGTGGCGGCGTCACGCGATGCGCGTCGTCAGCCACGTGCTGCCGTTCCGCACGAACCGGTATGTCGTCGAGGAGCTGATCGACTGGGATCGCATCCCCGACGACCCGATCTTCCAGCTCACGTTCCCCCAGCCCACGATGTTGAGCCCGCACGCGTTCCGGGCCGTCGAGCGCGCCATGGGGAGCGGGGACACGGCGGCGCTGGGCGCGGCCGTCGAGCGCGTCCGGCGCGGCCTGAACCCGCATCCGGAAGGCCAGGTCACCCACAACGTTCCGGCGCTCGACGGCGTGCCGGTGCCCGGCGTTCAGCACAAGTACGCCCAGACCTGTCTCGTCTTCCCGTCGTCCGGCCAGACGTGCCACGCCTACTGCACGTACTGCTTCCGGTGGGCCCAGTTCGTCGGCATGCCGGACCTCAGGTTCGCGACCGACCGGGAGCAGAGCTTCCTGCGCTACCTCGCGCAGCACGAGGAGGTCACGGACGTGCTGCTGACGGGCGGAGACCCGATGGTCATGCGCGCCGAGGTGCTGGCCCGGTACATCGAGCCGCTCCTGCGGCCGGAGCTCGCGCACGTTCAGACCATCCGTATCGGCACCAAGATGCTCGGCTACTGGCCGTACCGCCTCCTGACGGACCCGGACGCGGACGACCTCCTCGCGCTGCTGGAACGTGTCACCGCGGCCGGGAAGCACCTTGCGGTGATGGCGCACTTCAGCCACTGGCGGGAGCTCGCGACGCCGGCGGTCGAGATGGCGATCGCGCGCCTGAAGGACGCCGGCGCGGTGATCCGGACGCAGGCCCCCCTCATCCGCCATGTCAACGACGACGCGGCGACGTGGGCCACGATGTGGCGCGAGCAGGTGCGCCTCGGGCTCGTGCCCTACTACATGTTCGTCGAGCGCGACACCGGCGCGAACCACCACTTCGAGGTGCCGCTCGCACGGGCGCTCGAGATCTACACGGCGGCTACGATCGCGGGGTCGGGCCTCGCCCGCAGCGCCCGCGGGCCCGTCATGTCGGCCTTCCCGGGCAAGGTCGTCGTCGACGGGGTCGCCGAGATCGGCGGTCGCCGCCGGTTCGTCCTGTCCCTCCTCCAGGCCCGCGACCCGTCGTGGTGCAAGCGCCCCTTCTTCGCCGAGTACGACGAGCGGGCGACCTGGCTGGACGACCTCCGCCCCGCCTTCGGCGAGCGGTCCTTCTTCTTCGAGAACGAGACCGCCGCGCCCGGGGCCGACGACACCGCGCTCCAGGCCCTGCTGCCCGCCGCAGCGGCTGCGGCATGACGCTGCTCGTCGACAGCCTTCCCACGACGCCGCGCGCCACGGGCGCCGGGATCGTCGCGAGCGCCTTTCCGGCAGCGAGCGATGCCGGTGCTGAGATGCTCGGGCGCGGCGGCAACGCCGTCGACGCGGCGGTCGCCGCGGCATGGGCCCTTGCCGTGTGCGAGCCGAGCGCGTCCGGCCTCGGCGGCCACACGGTCCTCATGGTCCACCGTGAGCCGGGCACTCCCATCGTGATCCGCGGACCGGTGCGCGCCCCGGCCGGCGCCGCGGCTCGCGCCGTCCCGCGCCGTGACCGGCACGCGGGATTCCGGGCGGCGACCGTCCCGACGATGCCGGCGACGCTCGAGGCCGCCCGCGCCGCCCACGGCCGGCTCCCGCTTGCGACCGTGCTCGAGCCGGCGATCCGGCTCGCACGCGACGGCTACCAGATCACGCGGCTCCAGAGCCGGCAGCTTCGCTGGTGCCGGCGCACGCTCGCGGCGACCGAGGGGGCGAGCCGGTTCCTGCGCGACGGCCGCGCGTACCAGCCCGGGGAGCGCTTCCGCCAGCCGCGCCTCGCGGAGGCCCTGACGCGCATCGAGCGACACGGCGTGGGCGACTTCTACGAGGGCGCGATCGCGGCCGCGATCGTCGAGGACATGGAGCGACACGGCGGCCTCATCACCGCCGACGACCTCCGGTGCCTGCCGGCGCCTGCCGCCGAGCCCGCGCTCACGATCGCCTACCGCGGCCACCTCGTCGCCTGCCCGGCGCCGCCCGGAGGCGGCCCGCAGCTCCTGTTCGCGCTCCGGCTGCTCGAGGAGCTGGGCCCGCCCGATCCGCTCGACGATCCCGACGGCTGGCGGGCCCGGCTGGCGCTTGCCACCTTCGCGACCTTCCGCGAGCGGGAGGCGATGGCGCGAGCCTCGTCCGATCCGGCGGCCGGCGGCCACGACCTCGACCGGGAGCGGGCGCGGGCGGTGGCCCGGCGCCTGGGCGCCGGCGCCTCCGTGCGTCCGGGGATCGACGCCGAGGAGCCCGGAGACACGACGCACCTGTGCGCGATGGACTCGGACGGCCTGACCGTGTCGCTCACCCAGTCCATCCAGTCCCTCTTCGGCGCGAAGGTCGCCAACGAGCGCTACGGCTTCGTCTACAACAACTACCTCACCACCGTGCCGCGCCGCAGCGCGCGCTCGCCAGGGCTGGGGAGCGACGGCGTCATCAGGTCGAACGCGGCCCCCACGGTCATCGTGGCGCCCGGGAATGAGCGGGTCGTCGCGCTCGGGGCGGCCGGAAGCCGGCGCATCGTCTCGTCGCTGCTGACGTGCATCAGCGGGATGCTGGACGCGGGCCTCGACCCGGCGGAGGCCGTCGCGGCGCCGCGCGTGCACGCCCGGCTGAGCGGCCGGGTCTGGGTCGAGCGGCCGGCCGCCACGCCGACGCTCGTGTCGGCCCTCGCGGACGAGGGGTTCATCGTCGAGCAGCGAGCGCGGCTCAGCTACGCGATGGGATCGGTCCAGGCGGTCGCCCGCACCGCATCCACGATGGACGGGGCCGCCGACCCGCGGAGGGACGGGAGCCTGTGTCGTCGCTGACGACCACTGCCGGCAGGGCGCGCGCGGCAGGACGGCCGAAGCGGCGCGCCCGCCGTCCGCCGGCCGTCGCGGTCTGGCTCCTGGTCCTCGGGATCCTCCTCCTGCCGCTGCTCCTGTCGGTCGGCAAGATGCACTCCCTGCCGACGTCCGAGGTGCTGACGAAGCACGCCTCGCTGGCGCACGTCGACCCGGCGCTTCGCAGCAGGGTCACCGACATCCTGTTCGTCCCGCTCGGCGCGCTCGTCGTGGTCGTCTTCCGCCTGCTCCTCGGCCTGCGCGTGCTGGGCCCCTTCCGGTCGGTGCTGCTCGCGTTCGCGTTCCTCGCCACGGGGATCACGGTGGGGCTCGGATTCCTCGCGGCCACGGTTGCGGCGCTGCTCGTGGTCCGCCCGGTGGTGAACGCCGTCCGCCTCCCCTACTTCGGGCGCATCAGCATCATGCTGAGCGTCGTGGCGGTGGCCGTCGCCCTCGGGGTGATCGTCGGATCCTGGGTGAGCTACCGCCCCCTCGAGGAGGTCGCCTACCTCCCCGTGGTGGTCGTCTGCCTGGTCGGCGAAGGGCTCGCCCGCACGGTCCGCAAGGAGGGGATGAGGTCCGGGCTCTGGCGGGCCGCCGTCACGGCGCTCGCCGCGGTGATCGTCGCCGGCCTCGCGTCGCTCGCGCCGCTCCGGAACCGGCTCATCCTCGATCCCGAGCTCGTGTTCGTGGCGATCGCGCTCATCGTGGTGGTGTCGCGATTCATGGACTTCCGGCTGCTCGCCGGCCTCAACCCGAAGGCGCGAGATCGGGGCTCGGCGCGCGACGACCCCGATCCGCTGGGCGACGAGGAGGTGGAGGCGTGAGGATCGCGGTGGTCCGGAACCAACCTTCGGACGAGGTGATCTTCCGGTCGGCCAAGCCGTGCCCGGAGCGGTACGGGCGGCGCACGATCCGGGCCGTCGTGGAGGCGCTCGAGCAGAGCGGGCACGTCGTGAGCGCGGTCGCGGGCGGCACGACGATGCTCGCCGAGCTGGCCGCGTTCCTCGGCCGCGACGAGCCGGACGGGGCCGACGCCCTCGTCATGAACATGGCCTACGGGATCCAGGGCGACAGCCGCTACACCCACGTCCCGGCGATGCTCGAGATGGCCGGGGTCCCGTACACCGGGGCCGGCCCCCTCGGCCACGCCGTCTCGCTCGACAAGGTCGTCGCGAAGGCCCTGATGGCCGACTTCGGCATCCCCACACCGCGGTCGCGGGTGATGTCGTCCGGCTCCGACGGCGCCGGGCTTGTGTTCCCGCTCGTCGTCAAGCCCCGCCACGAGTCGACGAGCTATGGCCTGCGGCTGGTGCGCGATGCCGGCGAGCTCGGCCTCGCGGTCGAGGCGATCGTCGCCACGTACCGGCAGGAGGCCCTCGTCGAGGAGTACGTGGACGGGCGCGAGGTGTGCATCGGGCTGCTCGGGAACGACCCACCCGAGATCCTGCCGCCGGTCGAGCTCGACTTCGGCGAGCGGCCGCTTCGGATCATGACCTGGGACGACAAGTACCACCGCAGGGCCGACGAGCCCGCGAAGATCTGTCCGGCGCCCCTTTCCCGCCGGCTGCGCGACGAGGTGAGCCGGCTTGCGCTGGCCACGTTCGAGGCCTGCCACGCGCGGGACTACGCGCGGGTCGACATCCGGATCGACGACTCCGGCCGGCCGTTCGTGCTGGAGATCAACTCCATGGCGTCGCTCGGCATGAACGGCTCGTTCGTGCACGCCGCGCGGGAGGCCGGTATGAGCTATCGCGATCTCGTGGCCAGGATCATCGAGGTGGCCGCCGGGCGGTCGCGCCGGTCAGAGCCGCCGCCCCTCACCGGCGGCGACGACCCCGACCTGGAGCCGGAGGCCATCGCCGTCCCGGGATGATCCTGCGACGCCGGACGGCGGAGCCGCCTCCCTGCGGCTCCGCCGTCGAAGTGCCGCCCGTCAGCCGGCGGCCAGCGCCTGGGCGCGGTCGAGCAGCTCGTTCGCCTGGTCGATCCAGGTCTGCGCCAGGCCCGGGTCGACGGCCTGGCCGTTGAACTCCGCGTTCCAGAGCGCCAGCCGGATCTTCGCGGCGAGCGCGTCACGGTCGCTCGTGAGCTTCTGGAGCGCGTCCTCGGTCGTCGTGTAGCCCGTGTCGCCCGGTGCGCTGCTCGCGAGCGCCCGGGTCGAGGCGACGAGGCTGTCGGCCGAGAGCCGGCCGAACGAGGCCATGATCTGCTTGTAGGCGTGACCGAGGTCCTGGACGATCGGCGCCTTCAGCGCCTT
>DATFWK010000133.1:0-9588 GCA_035259345.1 Miltoncostaeaceae bacterium
GCCCAGCAGGACACGCAGTACCGCGGCCTGAGCGTGCTGCAGGACACGGGCCAGACCAACGGGGACGTGGAGACGCTCTCCCGGCTCGTGACCACCACTCCGGTCGCGGTCGAGGCGAAGCGCCTGACGGCGCGGCCCGACGACCCGAACGCCCTCCTCGGACGCGTGAGCGCGACCCCGATCGGCGGGAGCTCCCTCGTCTCGGTGCGGGCGCGCGGGAGCTCGCCGGCCACGGCGACCACCCTCGCGAACGGCTTCGCCCAGGCGATCCAGAACGTGCTCGACGGGCGCATCGCCGCACAGGCGGCGGCGATCTCCCAGCGCCTCAAGGCGCAGCTCACGACGGGGCAGCTCTCGCCGGCGTCGCGGACGCTGGTGAACAACCGCCTCGGCGAGCTCGCCGCGGTCAGCGCGGCCGGCGACCCCACCGTCTCCGTCGAGACCCAGGCGACGCCGCCGTCGAGCGCCTCGTCGGCCGGGCCGTTCAGGCTCGGCCTGATCGGCGCGCTGGCCGGCCTCGTGGTCGGCTTCCTCGTCGCGCTCGCGCTCGACGCGGGCGGCCGGCGCATCCGCTCTGCCGACCAGGTGGAGGACCGGCTCGGGCTGCCGGTGCTCGCCAGCCTCCGGGGCGGGCGCGGCCACGACGACGTCCGGGAGTCCGACGCGCTTCGCCTCGGCATCCGCCTGCTCCACCGCGCCCAGGGGCGCGACCGGGCCGCGGTCGGTATCGCCGGCCTGCGGGCCACCGACGGCGCCTCGGCGATCGCCCGCCGTCTCGCCTCGTCACTGAGGGCCGCCGGCCACGACGTCGCGCTCGTGGAGCGCGAGCGGGCCCGGACCGACGGGGCCACCGGCGACGGGCAGCCGCAGGTGCGCGCTGGCACGCTCGCGATCGTCGACCTGCCGTCGCTCGAGGGCGGCGGCATGGCGCTCCGCGCGGCCCGGCGGGCCGGCGCCGCGGCGCTGGTCGCACGGCGTGGCTCGACCTCGCTCCATGACCTGCGGAGCGCCGTCGAGCTCCTGCGATCGAGCGGCGTCGACGTCCTCGGGCTCGTCCTCGTCGAGGGCCGGGGCTCCCCGGTGCTGGTGTCCGAGACCAGGCGCGAGGCAGCGGCCGCGCCGGCCACCTCGGACGCGGTGCCCACCCGCGGCAACGTCGCCCTCGACTGATCGATGACGGCGGGGACGCAGCCTGCCCCGCGGCGCACGCTCGGCGTCGCGGGCCAGACGGCCTCGATCTTCGGCGCGCGCGTGTTCGCGGCGTCGTGCACGGCCGTGCTGACGATCGTGCTGGCGCGCGTGCTCGGCCCCAGCGGGTTCGGCCGCTACACGCTGGCGCTGACCGTGGCGATGGTCGTCGGCTACTGCGCTGAGCTCGGCATCGGCCCGGCGACCGGGCGCTTCGTCGCGGAGCGGGTCGCTGCGGGGGGCTCGATCGCCCGGGTCGCCCGGGAGGGCCTGCGGGTCAAGCTGATGCTCGCGGCGACGGTGGTCGGCGCGCTGGTCGCGCTGGCTGGGCCCATCGCCTCCCTGTTCGGCACCCCCGGCCTGGCGACGCTCATCCGGGTCGCCGCCGCCGGCGTCCTCTTCGGCGACGTGTTCGTCTGGACCGGCGCGATGTTCGAGTCGCTACGCGACGCGCGCGGCCAGGTGTGGATGATCGCGGCGAAGGCCCTCTGTGAGCTGGCCGCCGCCCTCGTGCTCGTGCTCGGGGGGGCCGGCGCGCTCGGCGCCGTCGCCGGGAACGCGATCGGCTTCGCAGCGGGTGCCGCCGTCGGCCTCGTCTTCCTCCGGCCCGCGATGGCGATGACGCCCGAGGCCGCGGGCGTCGGGGCCCGGGCCCTCATGGGCTACGGGGCGAACATCTGGGTCGCGAGCATCGCGTGGCTCGCCTTCGAGCGGGTGGACCAGCTGATGCTCGGCGCCTTCAGGAGCACCTCGGCGGTCGCGCTCTACGAGGCGCCCTGGCGCCTGGTGAGCGTGCTGATCCTCGGGACGGTGACGCTGGCGGCGGTCGTCGGGCCGCGCCTCGTCGGCGTGCCGGCCGAGCGCGCGGCGGGCCTCCTCACCGACGCGCTCCGCTTCGCGGTGCTCCTGTCCGCGGTGATCGCGGCGATCGTCGCGGTCCTCGCCGGCGACCTCGTGCCGCTGCTGCTCGGCGACGCCTTCCGCGGGTCGGTGCCGGTCATCCACGCCCTCATCCCCTTCCTGATCCTCGTCAGCGTCGCGCCCGTCATCACGCGCGCGCTCGACTACCTCGGCGCCGCGCGCTCGCGGCGATGGATCGCGGTCGGGGCGCTCGGGATCAACGTCGTGCTGGACCTCATGCTGATCCCGGCCCTCGGGATCATCGGCCCCGCGATCGCCTCGGACGTGGCCATGACGTTCTTCGTCGGCGGCCATCTCGTGCTGCTCGCACGCCGGCTGCCGATGGGCTGGCCACGCCTGGGGACGGCCGCCCTCCACGCCGTGATGCTCGCCGCGGCCGCCGGCGCCGCCGCAGCCGTGATGGCCGCGGCCCCACTCCCCTCCCCCGTCCGCGCGGTCGGCGGCCTCGCCGCCGGCCTGCTCGTCGCGCTCGCGGCGGCCCGCGTGCTCGGCCACGGGCCGGAGATGCGCCGGGCGGTCGCCGGGCTGCCGATCCCGTCGGCCGACCGGCTCGCCTGGAGCCCGCGCACGGAGGTCGCCGTCGCAGCGGCCGCTGCGCTCGTCGCGGGGGCAGCCGCCGCCAGCGACCTGCGGCTGACGATCGCGCTCGCCGCGTTCGCCGTGCTCGCCTGGCTGCTCCTGCGCGACCTCGTGACCGGGCTGATCACCTTCGTCCTGATCGCGCCGCTGACCCAGCTGCCCCAACTCGGGTCGGTGAGCGGCCAGCTCGCGAAGGTCGCCGGAGCCCTGCTCGCCGCGACGTGGCTGCTCACCGTCACCCGGCGCCGCGACCGCGGCCCCGCCGGCCCCTGGGTGGCGGCCGCGATCGGGCTCATGGCGCTGTTCCTGGTCTGGGGCGCCGCGTCGTCGGCCTGGGCCATCTCGGACGCGGACACGCTCCGCAGCCTCTCCCGCTGGGCGCTCGACGCCGTGCTCCTGGTCATCGTCGCCACGGCGATCCACCGCAGGCAGGCCTTCCTCGCCGTGGCCGGGGCCGTCGCGGCCGCCGGGGTCCTCGCGACGATCGCCGGGCTCGGCGGCGGCGGCGGCCAGGGACGCCTGGGCGGCGCGCTCGGGGACCCCAACATCCAGGCCGCCGCGCTGATCCCGGCCGTCCTGATCGCCGGGGCCGTGGCGCTCGACTCGCGCGACGCCCGCAGGCTCGCGTGGGCATGCGTGTCGGGTGTCTGCCTCGTCGGCCTGCTCGCGACCGGCTCCCGGGGCGGGCTCATCGGGCTGGGGATCGCCTGCGTGACGGTGGTCGTGGTCGGCGGGCGCTGGCGGCGACCGGTCGCGACCGCGCTCGCAATCGCCGCGGTGGCCGGGACCGGCTACGTCGTCGCCGCCGCGCCGCAGACCATCAGGGACAGGCTCGGCTCGATCAGCTCCGGCGCCGCGGACGGGGGCACCGGGCGGACCGACATCTGGCGCGTCGGCACCCGGACCTTCCGGTCCGCGCCGGCCCAGGGGGTGGGCCTCGGGAACTACGCCGACGCCGTCGTCGAGCACGTGGACGAGCCGGGGCTCGTCAAGCGCACGGACCTGATCGTCGGTCAGACGCACGTGGCCCACAACACCTACCTCGAGGTCCTCACGGAGGTCGGGGTCGTGGGGTTCCTCATCTTCCTCGGCGTCATCTGCTCGGCCCTCGCCGCGCTGGCCGGCGCGATCCGCGGCCCCGCCGGCGACGCCCCCGGCACGGGCCCGGTGCTGCGCGCCCTGTTCGCCGGGACCCTGGGGGTCCTCGCGGCGAACTTCTTCATCTCGGGGCAGTACGAGACTGTCCTCTGGGTCCTGCTCGGCCTCTGCCTCGCCTCGGCCTCCCTCGCGAGGAGCGTGGCGCCGGCGGTCCGGCTCCGTCCCGCACCCGCGACCGCGCCGGCGCTCGCCGGCGGACGCGCGTGAGCGGCCGCGCCGCATCGGCGGCCCGCAGGACGCGGACGGTCGTGGCACATGCCGGGCTCGCGGCGGCGGCGGCCGCCGCAATCGCGATCGCGCAGGGGTGCGGCGGCGGTAGGACCTCGTCCGTCCAGGCCACCCGGAGCGTGCCGGTGCCGACGCCGGCCGCGGCCGGCAAGGTCCACTGCACGGTGCTCGCGCGCTCGTCCGGCGACGTCTCCAGGCTCGTGCGCAATGCAGGGCCGGGCACCACTCTCTGCCTGCGCGCGGGGATCACCTTCCGGGAGGACGTGACGATCCGCCGGTCCGGGACCAGGTCGGCGCCCATCGTGCTCACCTCCTCCCCGGGCCCTCCGGCGCGCCTGCTCGGCCGGCTCGTGGTCGCCCAGAGCGCCTCAAACGTCATCGTCCGGCGCCTGGTGCTCGACGGTCGCAACGAGCGCGGGCTCCCGAGCCCGACCGTCACCGGCACCCGGATCACGTTCCTGCGCGACGACATCACCAACCGCCGCACGGGCATCTGCATGGTCGTCGGCTCGGGCGGCTTCGGCACCGCCGTCGACGTGACGATCCGGGCGAACCGGATCCACGACTGCGGCCAGCGCCCGGCGACCAACCTCCAGCACGGGATCTACGTCGCCTCCTCGCGTCGCCTGCGGATCATCGGGAACCTGATCTACGACAACGCGGACCGCGGCATCCAGCTGTACCCCGACGCCCAGGACACCTTGATCGAGCGCAACGTGATCGACCGCAACGGCGTCGGCGTGCTCTTCTCGGGCGACGACGGCGTCGCATCGGACGGCAACCTCGTCCGGCACAACATCATCACCAACTCCCGCGACCGCCACGACGTCGAGGCCTTCTGGCCCGCGGCCAACCCGATCGGCCACGACAACGTCGTCAGCGGCAACTGCATCGGCGGCGGGCGCCTCGGGGCGCTCGGCGTCCAGCAGGGGTTCGTGGCGGAGGACAACCGGATCGGCACCGTCAGCTACCTCGACGGAACCCAGTTTGCGCTCGAGGCCCGTGACCCGTGCGCCGACTTCCTGCCACCACCGCCGGTCGGGCCGCGATGAGCACGACCTCCGGCAACCGCATCCTCCTCCGCGGGCCCCGGCGCGCCGGCGCCCGGCCGCTCGCCGGCGCGCCCTGGCTGCCGGCTCGCGTCGCCCGCCGCCGGCGCCTGCTCGTGCCGCTCGGCCTGGACCTGCTCAGCGCCGCGGCCGCCGCCGCCCTCGTCTGCCTGCTCCACGCCGTGGGACACCTGCCGTCCCCGGGCGCCGGGGCCGTCTTCGTCCTGGCCGCCCTGACGGTGGCAGTGCTCGCGACGCGCGGCGGGTACTCCAGGAACCTCTCGCGGCCGATCGGCCGCTTCGCGCGCGACTACGCGACGGCGGCGGCGGTCGCCGCGGTCGGCATCCTGCTCGTCGAGGACCTCGCCTCACGGCCTCACCATTTCTGGGCGATGGCACTCGCCGCGGCGGCCGTCGCGGCGCTGCTCGCCGCCGGGCGGGCCCTGACCGCGGGGGTCGTCGGCAACGACTCGACCCTGGTTCCCGCCGCGCGCACGCTCATCGTCGGGTCCGGCGGCATCGGCCGCGTCGTGGCCCGGCGGGTGGCGCAGCGGTCGAGCCTCCGGCTCCTCCCCGTCGGGATGCTGGACGAGGTCGCTGACAAGGGGCCCGGCGACGGCCTTCCCATCCTCGGCCGGCTGGACGACCTCGAGCGGGTGATCGACGAGACGGACGCCGAGCACGTGATCGTCGCCTTCCCGGACGCCGGCTTCGCTGAGCAGCTGGACCTGATCCGCCGGGCCGAGAAGCTCGGCCTCGGGGTCAGCATCGTGCCCCGGCTCTACACCCACGTCAGCGCCACCTCGCGGGTCGAGCATCTCGGCGGGATCCCCCTGCTCGCCATCGAGCCCACCCGGCCGCGCTCGTTCGCGTTCGCGGTGAAGCACTTCCTCGACCGGCTGGCCGCGCTCGTCGGGCTCATGGCGCTGGCGCCGGTGCTGGCGGCCACCGCGCTCGCGATCCGGCTCGACCTGGGCCGGCCGGTCCTCTTCCGGCAGCTCCGCGTGGGTCGTGACGGGCGCGTCTTCACGATGGTCAAGTTCCGCTCCATGCGCGAGCCGCGCGCGGACCTCGAGGAGAGCGCGCGCATCACGCGGCTGGGCCGGTTCCTGCGGGCGGCGTCGATCGACGAGCTGCCCCAGTTGATGAACGTCGTCTGCGGGGACATGAGCCTGGTCGGGCCGCGCCCGGAGATGCCGTCGCTCGTGGAGACCTACGCCCGGACCGTCGACCGCTACGGCGAGCGCCACCGGGTCAAGTCCGGCATCACCGGCTGGGCGCAGGTGCACGGGCTGGGGCGCGGCAAGGGCCGCTACGACCTGGATGCCCAGGCCGAGCGGGTGGAGTGGGACAACTACTACGCCGAGAACTGGAGCCCGTCCCTCGACCTGCGCATCGTCCTGATGACCGTCGTGGCGCTCATGCGCTTCAGGCAGCGATGAGCGCGATGACGACAGGCGTCGACGGACGCGCCGCCGCCGAGCGGGAGCACGTTCGCTTCGAAGGCCCCGCGGCGCTCGGGCGGCTGGCCGAGCTCGGCTGGGACGACCTCGTGCTCGCCCGGTGGGCGCCGGATCCCACGCGGACCACCGGCTGGCTGCGGGCGGCGACCGGCCAGCCGGAGCAGGCGTCGATGTGTGCGCACGGCCTGGTCCGGGCGGGCCAGCTCGCCGCCGGGATCCTCCTGTCGCGAAGCCGCCGGATGGGCCTCTCGATCCTCGGCGACTTCGGCAGGATGGGCACCTGGTTCGACCTGACGCCGCCGGCCGAGGATGCGGCGGCGCGCGCCGAGCTCCTCGAGGGGATCGCCCGTGAGCCCGGCGACCTGCTCGTCCTGAGCGGCGTCGACGTGGGCTCCTCCTACGAGCGGTCGCTCAGGGCCACGTTCCCGGACGCGCTGCTCGAGCCGATGTCCTATGCGTACCGCCTGACGTTCGAGCGGCCGCCGAAGCGCCTCAAGGAGCGCGAGCGGGCGGGCCGCACAGCGTTCCGGCGCGCCGCCGAGGGCGGCGAGCCGCTCACCGTCGACTGGATCACCCGCTGGTCCGACATCCGCGAGGTGCTCGATCCCGTGCTCGACCTCCATCGCGCGAGCTTCCAGGGGCCCGAGGCCGAGAACGAGCTCTCCGCGCCCCCCGGGCGCGAGCGCACCCAGCGCGTCCTCGCCGCGGCCGGCGCCGCCCGCCGGGTGCGCATCGCCCTCATCAGCCGCGGCCGGCGCATCGTCTCGTTCAACATCGCGCTGGTCGAGGGAGCGAACGCGGTCGGCTTCGCCACCGGCTTCGACCGCACCGAGGAGGTGCCGCAGCTCGGGTGGGCGTCGTTCGTCGAGCTGTTCGACGGGCTGAAGAGCGAGGGCATCGAGGCGCTCGACGTCGGCCTCGGCCCGTTCGACTCTTACAAGTACCGGATCGCCGACCGCATCGAGCGCCGGCGCGCGGTCGTGCCGCTGAGCCGGCTCGGACGCCTCGCCGTCGCGGCGCGGCGCCTCTCCATCCGGAGCGGGCGGTGAGGCCGCTTCGGGTGGTGATGATGATCGAGTCGCTCGAGGGCGGCGGCGCCGAGGGGTTCGCCACGGCCCTCGCGACCGCGCTCGACCGGCGCCGGTTCTACGTGACGGTCTGCGTCACCCGGCGCCGGGGACGGGTGCCCGACGGGCTGCTCCGCGACGCCGGGATCGATGTGATCCACCTGGAGCGCAGCTCCCGGCTGTCCGTCCGCCCCTGGATGCGGCTGCTCCGCCACCTGCGCCGCGACGGCACGGACATCCTCCACGGGCACATGTTCGGCTCCAACGCGTGGGCCGCCGTCATCGGCCGCCTGGCCGGGGTGCCGGTCGTCGTGGCGACGGAGCACTCGTGGTCCTACGGAGGCCGCCCGGTCCGCCGCCTCGTGGACGGCTACCTGATCGGACGCCTCGCGACCGCGTTCGTGGCCGTCTCCAGCTCGGACGCGCGGAGCATGGTCGAGGTGGAGGGCGTTCCGCCCCACAAGGTGCGACTGATCGAGACGGCGCTCCCCCGGCGCGAGAGCCAGAACGGGAACGGCGACCGCTTCCGCCGCGAGATCGGCGCCGGGCCGGACGTGGCCCTGATCGCGGCCGTCGCCTCGCTCACGAAGGCGAAGGCCCTGGACGTGCTGATCCGGGCGGTCGCGGTCCTCACGGCAAGCATGCCTGCGGTTCGGCTGGTGATCGCCGGAGACGGCCCCCAGCGCCCGGCGCTCACGTCGCTGATCGACGACCTGGGCATCGCCGACAGCGTGGACCTGATCGGCCGGCGGAGCGACGTGCCGGACATCCTCGCCGCGTGCGACGCCTTCGCGCTCTCGTCGGACAACGAGGGGTCGCCGCTGGCGGTGATCGAGGCTATGGACGCCGGGTGCGCGATCGTGGCGACGGAGGTCGGCGGCGTCCCCGACCTCCTGGGCAAGGGGCGCTACGGCCTCCTGGCGCCCCGCCGGGACCCCGAGGCCCTCGCGGGGGCGCTCCTTCGCGTCCTCGACGACCGGGCCTTCGCCGAGCGCCTGGGCTCGTCCGCGCGGAGGTACGCCCAGAGCCAGCACACGCTCGAGCGGGCCGCGCGGCGCTGGGAGGACCTCTACGGCGAGCTGGCCGCCGGCCTGTCGAGCAATGGCGCACCCTTCTGAACCGAGCGATATCCGGCTGGGCGTCTATCTCGACGCCCGCTACCGGATCGAGGCGGATGGGACGCCGGCGGCCGACATCCCCGCCGTCCGCCTGATCACCGAGGTGGGTCGCCACTTCGATGCCCTCACCGTGTTCGGGCGCGCGGGCGCCGGGGGCGCCGGCCGGTACGCCCTCCCGGCCGAGGCCGCGCTCGTGCGGCTGCCGGACTACCCGGCCGTGCGGCCGGGGGCGCTCCTGCACGCGGGGATCGGCACGGCCCGCGCGATGTGGCGCGGCCTCGACCACGTGGACGGCGTCTGGGTCTTCGGGCCGCATCCGTTCGGCGCGCTCATGGTCGCGCTCGCCCTCGTCCGATGCCGCGCCGTCGCGCTCGGCGTGCGCCAGGACAGCCGTCAGTACTTCAGGCTCCGGGCATCGGGCCCCGGACGGGCGCCGCTCCTGGCGGTGCTCGGGGCGCTCGACGAGGTCTTCCGGGCGCTCGCTCGCCATCTGCCGACGGTGGTCGTCGGCGACGACCTCGCTGCCCGCTACGGCGACCGCCGGCGGCCCGCGATCGTCACGACGTTCTGCCAGCTGCGCTCGGACCAGCTCGTCGTGGACCCGCCGAAGGGCGAGCCCGGGCCGCCGATGCGGCTGCTCACGGTGGGCAGGATCGAGCCGGAGAAGAACCCGGTCCTCCTGGTCCGCGCGATGGCCGAGATGGAGCGCCGCCGGCCCGGCCGGTTCCACCTTACGTGGATCGGTTCCGGAAGCCGCGAGGCCGAGGTGCGGGAGGCGGTCAGTGCCGCCGGCCTCGAGGGCACGGTCGACCTCGCC